>DASVRY010000317.1:0-4688 GCA_036388395.1 Chthoniobacteraceae bacterium | reverse complement strand
AATCGCGCTCACGCTCGCCGCCCGTGCCCGCGCCTATCTGAGCGGCCGTGGTTACGTAACCCCGCAGGATATCAAGAGCGTCGGCCTGGACGTGCTGCGCCACCGGATCATCGTCAGCTACGAAGCAGAAGCGGAGGAGATGAGCAGCGAGCAGGTGATCGCCCGGATTTTCGACGGGCTCCCGGTGCCTTAGCGGCAGACCAATCACGCTGCGTCCCTTGGATAACCCAAAAGACATCCTCAAAAAAATCCGCCGCCTCGAGCTGAAGACTCGCGGGATGGTCGAGGCTGCTTTCGCGGGACAATACCGGAGCGTGTTCAAGGGACGCGGGATGAACTTCGAGGAGGTGCGCGAATATCAGGCGGGCGATGAGGTGCGGACGATCGATTGGAACGTTACGGCGCGGCTCGGCGAGGTGAGGGGAGAGGCGTTCGTGAAGAAGTTCACCGAAGAACGCGAGATGACAGTGATGCTCATCGTCGATGTTTCGGCTTCGGGAAACTTCGGCAGCGTGGACCTGAGTAAACGCGAACTCGCGGCCGAAGTGGCTTGCCTGCTGGCTTTCAGCGCCATCCGCAACAACGACAAGGTCGGGCTGATCCTCTTCTCGGATCATGTGGAGCTCTTCATCACCCCGAAGAAAGGCCGCATGCACACGCTGCGGCTGATCCGGGAGATCCTCTATTTCGAGCCGAAAGGACGCGGGACCGATCCCGCGACGGCGCTGAATTACCTGAACCGCCTCGTGCATCGGCGGTCCGTCGCGTTCCTGATTTCGGATTTTCAGGCGCCGGACTTCTCCCGCGAGCTGTCGGTGACCAGCCGGCGGCACGATCTCATCGCGATGCCGATTGTTGACCCTCGCGAGGAGGAACTCCCGGATGTCGGACGGCTCACGCTCGAGGATGCGGAGACGGGCGAGCAGATCGAGATCAATACCTCCGATCGTGGCGCACGACTCTCGTACATGAAGGCGGTGCAGGAGCGTGCCTCAGCACGACTGCGCGATTTTCGGAAGAAGCGCATCGATGCAATCTCGCTACGGACCGATCAGGATTATCTCCCAGCGCTCCGAGCCTTTTTCCGCACCCGCGAGCGGCGGCTGATGATCCGATGAGACGCTGCTTCGTACCTATTCTCGGCAGCCTTTTGGTCGCTGCATCTGCGGCATTGGCACAGGCCCCGGCAGCTCCAGAGGCTCCCGAGATTCGGGACATCGCCCCGCCAATCGACGTTTTTCCTTACCCGACCTGGATGCTCGTTGCGGCAGCCGCGGCCGCACTGATCGTGCTGGGGCTGCTCGTTTGGCTGGTGGTCCGCGCGGTTCGCCGTCGGCCACCGCCGCTGCCGCCGTCGCCGCGAAGCGTCGCTCTGCGCGAATTGGACGCGCTTCGTCCGCGGGTGCAATCGAGCGAACCTTACGACTTCAGCATTGCCGTATCCGACGTGCTCCGCCGGTACATCGGCGCGGCATTTGGGCTCCAGGCGCCGCAGCAGACTTCGCCGGAATTTCTTGCCGCCGTCGCTGCTTCGAACCGATTCACCGCCGATGAGCGGCAGCTCCTGGAAACCTTTCTCGAGCGTTGCGACCTGATCAAATTCGCTCGCATCAATGCAGACGCTGGGGACAGCGAGGCGTTGCTCGAGCGTGCTCTCGCCTTTGTGCAAGGAGGCCGCGTGTGAACTGGCTCTCAGATGGTTCAATTACGTTTGCGCATCCGTGGCTCCTCTTGCTGCTCCTCGCGCTTCCCTTGCTGGCACTTCTGCGCGGACGGCGTGGCCGCGGCGCTGCGGTTGTCTTTTCATCGCTGCAGCCGTTGCTCACTGCTGGGCGGCCGCGGAAGGTTCGGGCGGGTGGTTTTCAGCTTGGCCTGCTCCTGCTGGCTCTTGCCTTTCTCATCCTCGCGCTCGCGCGGCCCCAGCAGGAAAAGACAATCAGCCGGATCGAAGCGAGTGGGATCGACATCATGCTGGCCCTCGACGTCTCCCGTTCGATGCTCGCAGAGGATTTCACGATCGGGACCGAGCGCTCCAATCGTCTGGAGGCGGTCAAGCAGGTCACGGAAAAGTTCATCGAAGGCCGCCCGAACGATCGGATTGGGATCGTGGCGTTCGCGGGTAAACCTTACCTCGTGAGCCCGCTCACGCTTGACCATGATTGGCTGCTGCAGAATCTCGAGCGTTTGCGCATCGGTCTCGTGGAAGACGGCACGGCGATCGGTTCTGCGATTGCTTCGGCTGCGAATCGCCTCAAGGAAAAAGAGTCCAAGAGCAAGATCGTCGTGCTGCTCACGGACGGCGACAACAACGCAGGCAAGGTAACGCCCCAGACCGCTGCGGAGGCGGCAAAAGCGCTCGGGATCAAGGTCTACGCGATCTGCGCTGGGTCGCGTGGCTTTGCGCCGGTGCCGGTGCGGATGGGCAACCGCGTCTTCTACCAGAACATCAAAGTGGAAGTGGACGAGGAGACGCTTCGTCAGATCGCGCGCACGGCCGATGGCCAGTTCTACCGCGCGACCGATTCCAAGTCGCTCACCCAGATCTTCGAAGAGATCGATCGCCTGGAAAAATCAACGGTCGAGATGCACCAGTCCAAGCAGTATCGCGATCTGTTCGCCTGGTTCCTCGCGCCGGGTCTGGGCTTGCTCGCGCTGCATCTGCTTCTTTCTCAAACCGTCTGGAGGCGCCTGCCATGAACCTCGTTTTTGCACAGCCGCAGTGGTTCTGGGCGTTCGTGTTGCTCCCGGTCTTCATCGCCCTTTTCTTCCGGAACGAATCCGCGAGGCGGGTTCTTTTGCAAAAGCTCGTCGCCGCGCGGCTCGCCGATCGCCTCGCTGGCAGCGTGAGCGTCGGGAAGCGCCGGCTCCAATTTACCCTGCTGCTCCTGAGCTTCGCGTGCTTGATTGCGGCGCTCGCCCAGCCGCAGCTCGGCTACACGTGGGAGACGACGCAGCGCAAAGGCCGCGATGTGCTCCTCGCGATCGATACTTCGCGCAGTATGCTCGCCGATGATCTCCCGCCAAATCGGCTCACCCGCGCCCGAATGGCGGCGCAGGATCTGATCGCGCAGCTCGAAGGCGATCGCGTTGGGCTCATTGCCTTTGCCGGCAGTGCCTTTCTGCAGGCGCCGCTCACCGTGGATTACAGTGCGGTGCTCGGAGCGCTGAACGAGCTGGATACCAACATCATCCCGACGGGCGGGACGAACATCGCGGACGCGATTCGCGCAGCCACCGAGGCATTCGGCAAAGGCGAGAGCGAGCACCGGGCGTTGATCATTTTCACCGACGGCGAGGAGCTTGATACCGATGGCGTGAAAGCGGCGGAGGAGCTGGACGGGAAAGTGCGGATCTTCACAATTGGCCTTGGCTCCGCAGACGGCGCACTCATTCCGGTGCGGGACGAGACCGGCGCCACGGGATTTGTGAAAGACGAGAGCGGGAAGTTCGTGAAATCGCGGCTCGACGAATCACGCCTACGGACGATTGCGGAAGCGACCGGAGGCTTTTACCTTCACATGCAAAATGGCCGCCCCGAGATGCAACGTCTCGCCACCGACGGCCTCAGCAGCATGAGCGAACAAGATATCGATGCCCGACTCTCGCGGAAAGCGATCGAGCGCTACCAATGGCCTCTCGCGGCCGGCATGGTGCTGCTCGTAACGTCGCTTTTCGTCGGGGAACGCAAGCGAGTGAAGACCGGCAGCGGAGCGCGCGCCGCAGCTGCGATCCTGCTGATGCTCGGCATTTCGCCAGAGCTCGCCGCAAAGAATGCCGGCGTCGAAGCGTACGAGCGCGGCGATTACAAATCGGCGCTGGAGCAATTCTCACAACAGCTCAAGAAGCGGCCGGATTCTTCAGAGCTGCACTTCAATCTCGGCAGCGCGGCTTACCAGGAAAAGGCCTACGACAAAGCGCTCGAGTCGTTTGCCAAGGCGGTCACCTCACCCGACCCGAAGCTGCGCGCCGCCGCGGAATACAATCTCGCGAACACCCTTTATCAGCGTGGAGCGGCGCAGAAGGAGAAGGCGCCGAAGCTTCAGGAATGGAAGAACGCGCTTCAACACTACGAAGAGGCGCTGAAGACGCAGCCGGAGAATGGCGACGCTAAGCACAACCGTGATCTGGTCCGGCGCTTGATGGAGGAATTGCAAAAGGAGCCGCCGAAATCCGACCAGGAGAAGAAGCAGGATCAGGAAAAGAAAGATCAGGAGAAAAAGGACGAGGAGAAGAAAGACGGGCAGCAGGATAAGAAAGATCAGCAGGGCGACGATCAGCAGCAGAAGTCCGAGGAGAACAAGGATGGCGAAAAGCAGGATCAAAAAGACAAGTCCGGCAAGGGCGACCAGCAGGACCCGCAGAAGCAGGATGGCAAAGACGGCGAGCCGAAGGATGAGCAGGAGAAGCAGGGCGGCGACAAATCAGATCCACAGGAGCAAAAGGAGGGCGAAGGCAAAGATCAGAAGGACGGCGAAGGTAAGGATCAGAAGGAAGGCGACGCCACGCCCGAGCCGATGCCTGGCCGTGACGAGCAGAAGAAAGAAGGCGAGCTGAAGAGCGCCCAAGGCGAGATGAGCCCACAGGAGGCGAAAGAAGCCGAGCAGGCGGCTGAAGCTGCGGCCGCGGCAGAAGGACGCATGACTCAGATGCAGGCAAAGGCGCTCCTCGAATCGCTGCGGAGCGAAGAC
>DASVRY010000316.1:0-2592 GCA_036388395.1 Chthoniobacteraceae bacterium | reverse complement strand
CAGTGGCACCCAGCAGACGCTCGGCAGCGTTTGCAAGCCGAGGCCAAGCACGCCGATGGTATCGCTCGCCCAGCGGAAGCGTGCCGTGAGAAGGCCTGTCGGGATGCCGATCGCGACGCCGATGACGTAGCCCAGCATAAGCCGTTTCGTCGTGACCCAGAGCGCCTCGAAGAGCGTGCGATCCTCCACCGCAGCGACGAGGTAATACCAAATATCCAGCGGGGCCGGCAGCACCATCGCGGTCCGTGGGTTTGCCTTCACCGCAAAGTGCCAGAGGGCGATCAGCGCTGCGAAGAAAATTAGGGCATTGAGCGCACGTCTCATTACTCAGCCACCTCCGCCTTCTCCTGCTTGTGAGACTTGAGCGCGCGGGTGATCTCCATGGCGTGCGCCGCCAGATCCGGGCTGTTGATGTCGCGCGGCCGCGGCAGGGTAATCCTGAATTGCTTACGGATTTGCCCCGGGTGCGGCGAGAAAAGGACCACCCGATCGCCAAGACAGACCGCCTCGCGGACGTTGTGCGTCACGAAGACGATCGTCTTTTTACGTGCTGCCCAAATCTCCTGCAGATCGCCGTAGAGCTGCTCGCGAGTCATCGCGTCGAGCGCGGCAAATGGTTCATCCATGAGCAGCACGCGCGGGTTCGGTGCCAAGGCCCGGGCGAGCGCCACGCGCTGCCGCATGCCACCGGAAAGCTCGTGGATATTCGAGCGGGCAAAGCGTTCGAGCCCCACGAGCTTCAGGTAAAACATCGCGACTTCTTCGCGCTCCTTGGTCGTGAGGTTCGGCTTCAGCTTGAGGCCGAAAAGCACGTTGCCCATCACGTTCAACCACGGAAAAAGCGCCGACTCCTGAAACATCATCATCCGGTCGCGCCCGGGCTCCCGCACCGATTTTCCGTCAGCGACGATCGTACCTTCATCCGCGGCATCCAGGCCGGCGATCATATTGAGCAGCGTCGATTTACCGCAGCCACTCGGCCCGACGAGACAGACAAATTCCCCCTCGTCCACCTGCAGGCTCACCCGGTCCAGCGCGTGGGCCTCAACCACCCCGGTGCGAAACCACTTCGACACGTTGTCGATCGATAACTTTAGCGGCGCCACCTGGCGCAGCTCTTCGGCAAGACGATTCATCGGCGGATAAAGAAGGAGAAATGCTGTGACCAGCAGCTCACTTCAAGGGAACCACGAGCCGACCAAGGTCGATGGCTCCCTTGAGGAACCCGACGCTTTGAGCCTCCTTGACCAGCGCTTCAAAGGGCTCACGAGAGACTTCACTCGTAAAGTGCAATCGGGGCCACGCCCGCTCTGCCGTTGCCGCCGGAAACTCGCGTTTAGTCTGTTCCTTCAGCTCCGCGCGGACGAGCTCCCGCGCTTCATCCGGGTGTTCGTTGATCCAGTTGGTGAGTTCGATGTGCGCAGCCGCAAACTTCTTTACCAGCGCCGCCTGCTCCTTCATGAGCTTCGCGCTGGAGGCCAGGACGGTCGTGATCTCCTCCTTCTGCTCGAGGTAAATCTTCCCCTTCGCCTCCAGCTCGAGCCGTGAAACCCAAGGCTCCACCGTCCACGCTCCGTCGATCTCATTTCGTTGGAAGAGCGCGAGCTGATCTGGATTCGCCGTCGGCAGCACGGTGACCTCGCCGGTGAGCTGGGTAATGCGATAACCCTGTGCCTTGAGCCATGCGCGCGCCGCGACATCCTGCGTATTGCCGAGTTGAGGCGTGGCGATCTTCCGCCCCCGAAAATCCTGGGGTTTGGTCAGCCGACCATCGCCTTGCACGACGAGCGCTGCTCCACCTGTTGTCGCACCCGCGATCACGCGCACCTCTTCACCGCGTGATTTGAAGTAGGCGTTCAAAACCGGATTCGGCCCGACGTAAGTAAGGTCAAGCGCGCCGGTGAAGATCGCCTCCATCGCAGATGGACCTGCGTTGTAGACAAACCATTGGAGCTCCACATCTGGCCCGAGGCGTTGCTGAAACCAGCCCTTGCCCTGTCGCTCAAGCTGGCGGGCGACCAGCGCGTGCGCGTGCGTGATGTTTGGGAAATGGCCAACCCGAAGAGTGGTCTTCTGCGCAAGCAGTGCCGGTGCACTGAGGCACAAGAGCAACGCAAAAACGGTGAGGGAACGAAGGCTTTTCATAATGGCTCTACTCGTGGACGAGTAAGATGCGCAGCGTCATACCGGAGCCGCACCAGCCGGCCAACTGCAAACTGCATCCCAGTTTGAGTGCGCCCTGTCCCCTGTCGCCGCGTCAGGGACGGCTGGGCTCTCACGTGATTTCGAATCCCTCGCATGAGCAGCCCCGATGTTACCCCAAATCCTGAAAAGGATCCCGACGAGTGGACCACCGGCGAGGAGCCGATGACCGGCCCGCAACGTTCCTACCTCCAGACGCTCTCGCAGGAGGCAGGCGTCGAGCTTGATGACAAACTCACCAAAGCCGAGGCCTCCAAGCGCATCGACGAACTGCAAAAGCAAACCGGCCGCGGCCAACCAAAGTCCGAATAGCGTGGACAAGCCCGAGGGCCGCAAGGCGGGCTGGGAACTGCAGGGCACCGAACGCCCCTTCGAGGCGACCACGCTTAC
>DASVRY010000315.1:0-5914 GCA_036388395.1 Chthoniobacteraceae bacterium | reverse complement strand
TCCCGCTCGTCGCGTAAGCTCGGCTGGCATTGGGGTTGCGGTTCGGCGGATTACGACATTCCCCAGCTCAGCCGAATCTCCCGATGGCAGAAGCGAACCTTGCGGTTTGGCTTTGAAGGTTGCTGATTTCCTCGCCACCTGCGAGGGCGAGGAGGCGGAGGATGAGGACAATTCCGCCCCGACGCAGCTGCAGCTCTGATGTAAGCTTGAAACTGCGGGCGCCCGCCTCTTATGTTCCGCGCGCTTATGTCCACCGAAACCGCTCCGGCTCCCGTCTACTCGCACAAGAACCCATTCCCGGCCCGTCATACCGTGAATCTGAAACTCACCGGTGCGGCTTCTGAGAAAGACACGCGCCACCACGAGATCTCGCTCGAAGGTTCCGGGCTAAACTACCTCGCCGGTGACGCGCTCGGGCTCCTCCCGACGAATTGCCCCGAGCTGGTCGAGGAGGTCATCCGGGCGCTCCACGCCACTGGCGATGAAATGGTCCCCGGAAAGGACGCGCAGCCGAAGCCCTTACGGGACGCACTCTTCCGCGACTACGCGCTCACCTTCGTCGAGAAGAAGTTCGTCGAAGCTGCAGCGGAGCGCGGCGCGGCCTTGCTCAAGGAGCTGCTCATCCCCGAGCGGATCGAAGATCTGCGGACCTATCTCACCGGTCGCTGCTGCAGCCACGATTACGTCGACATTCTCCGGGAATTCCCGCACGTGACGTTCACGCCAGAGGAGTTCGTGAAGCTCCTCCGCAAGCTGCCGCCGCGGCTCTACTCGATCGCCTCCAGCCTGAAGGCGCATCCTGAGTCAGTGCACCTCACCGTTGCTA
This sequence comes from Chthoniobacteraceae bacterium, assembly GCA_036388395.1. GTDB lineage: Bacteria > Verrucomicrobiota > Verrucomicrobiia > Chthoniobacterales > Chthoniobacteraceae > DASVRY01. Next base: position 5,088 of record DASVRY010000315.1, on the reverse strand, counting down.
CCGTCCGTTGGGATTCCCTGGGTCGCCCGCGCAAGGGTGTGGCTTCCACGTTTTTGGCCGATCGCTGGAGCGGCGACACCACCGCCGGCGTCTTCCTGCAATCGCAGCAGAAGCATTTCTCCCTCCCTGCCGACGGCAATACGCCGATCATCATGGTCGGGCCGGGCACTGGTGTGGCGCCATTCCGTGCCTTCCTCGAAGAGCGCCAGGCGCTCGGACACGGAGGTCGCAACTGGCTCATCTTTGGTGAGCAGCGCCGCTCGCAGGATTTCTTCTACGAGGATCAGTTCACGAAATGGGTGAACGACGGTTTCCTCCGCCTCGACACCGCCTTTTCGCGCGATCAAACGGAGAAAGTCTACGTGCAGCATAAGCTCCGCGACAATGCGAAGGAGGTCTGGAAGTGGCTCGAGGAAGGCGCGGAATTCTTCGTTTGCGGCGACAAGACTCGCATGGCCACTGACGTCGATAACGAGCTCCACCGCATCGTCGAGACCGAAGGCGGCAGGACTCCTGAACAGGCGAAGGAGTACATGGAAGCGTTGAAGAAGGGCAAACGCTACAAGCGCGACGTCTACTAGACGTCAGTCGCCCGCCTCATCTTAGCCACGCCGTGATGTCCACCGCACCCGGACCGTTCTCCTGTCCGGTGTGCGGTGAGGAAGTGCCATGGAAAGCCAAGTCGTGCCCGAGCTGTGGCGCGTGCGACAAGTCCGGCTGGAGCGCTCAGCCGGACGGCGCGCTCGGCCTCCCGGATGAAGACTTCGACTACGAGGAGTTCAAACGAGCCGAGTTCGGCGGTCCACGGAAAACGACCATGCGGGACGCGATCTGGTGGTGCGCCGCCGTGCTCGTGCTGCTCGCGTTCGTGCTAATGATGATCAGGCACTGAGGGCAGTAATTGCCGGCTCAAAATGTGAGTGTGCTTGGAGACAGAGGCCCGCTTCCGGCCTGGGGGCTCCACCCTGACGCAAGCCTAGTGTTAACGAGGTGTACGTGCTTCGGTGCAGCATCTGCTTGAAGCCTCGATCTATGGCGACAACTCGGATCCTACTCATCGACGACAGCGCGGGAGCAACTCACCTTTTGAAACGAAAACTGGAGCAGGCCGGCGACTACGTCGTCAAGGAGGAGAACAACGGGGCGCGCGCGTTCGAAGCGGCCGTCGAATTCCAGCCGGACCTAATTGTGTGCGACGTCTGCATGCCCGAAATGGACGGCGGCTCTGTCGCGGCTGGCCTGCAGGGCGATTCACGGGTCAAGGACATCCCCATTGTTTTTCTGACGTCTCTGGTTTCGAAGGCGGACGGGGCGCCCGGACAAAAGTTCGGTGGATTTCCATTCCTGGCGAAGCCCGTCGATATTCAGGATCTGATCTCCTGCGTTCAGCGAACCTTGGCTCAACCTGCCGCAGTGGCAGCTTGAAGTAATCCGCCGGGTAACAGAGCGCTGCACCTGGAGGTGCCTGGCGCGATTGAACAAGATGAGCAGGCATTTGGAACGAGAGCTTCCTGGGATGGTGGTCTGTTTTGCCCTCCTCGTAGGGTTGGCCACATTCGTCCAGGTGCATAACTCGCGGCAACTCAGCGAGACCCGCGCCCAGGTGGCGCACACCTACGAAGTAGCCGGTGAATTGCACGAAGCCTTGAGCTTGGTGGTCGAGGCTGAGACCGGGGTCCGCGGTTTCATCATCGCTGGGGAGGAGCCATTTCTCGGTCGCTACGATGTCGCGCAAACCCGCATTGGGCCGCAACTCCGGCGTATCCAGGAGCTGACGGCAAAGAATCCAGAGCAGCAAAGGCGAGCATTTGAGCTGGAGCGGTTGGCGACGGAGAAAGCCCAATTTATGGCGCGAGTTCTGGCGGTGGCTAGGGAGCAGGGGGCAGACGCTGCCCGGCAATTGCTCCTGACGGGAGTGGGCGTGAAAGCGATGGAAGCGGTGCGCGAAGTGATCGCCGCGATGGAGGCTGAGGAAGAGCGCCTGCTGCAGGTCACTCAGTCGCAGTCGCAGGCGAAGGATCGAATGTCTCTCTGGATCTCAGCGATTCTCGCGGTGCTGATGATGGCGGCCTTGCTGGGCGCTTACCTCCTCATTCGATTCCATGTGGCGGAGCGGAGGCAGGCGGAGGAAGAGCGGGACCGCTTCTTCACGCTCTCGCTGGACATGTTGGCCATCGGGAAGACCGACGGCTACTTCAAGCGTCTCAACCCCGCCTTCACGCAGACGCTGGGCTGGAGCGAGAAGGAGCTGCTGGAGCGACCGTTCATGGAGTTTGTCCATCCGGAGGACCGCGCCGCGACGGTGGGCGCGATGGAGCATCTCAGTAAGGGTCAGCTACTCATTCAGTTTGAAAATCGCTACGAAACCAAGGACGGCTCATGGCGCGTGCTCTCGTGGAAAGGGTCCCCGCAACCGGACGGCATGTTATATTGCACCGCACGCGATGTGACAGAACATCGGCAGGCCGTTGCAGCCCTCGAGGAAGCCCGCCACGAGGCCGACCGGGCGAACCTCGCGAAGAGCGAATTTCTCTCTCGCATGAGCCACGAACTGCGCACACCGATGAACGCGATCCTCGGTTTCGCCCAGATCATGGAGATGGGCAACCCACCGGAGCAGCTCCGCGTGCCGATTTCGCATATCACGAGAGCGGGCGCGCATTTGCTGGATCTGATCAACGAAGTGCTCGATATCGCCAGGATTGAAGCGGGTCGAATGAGCATCTCAGTGGAGCCCGTGCGCCTGCGAGAAGTGGTGGAGGAATGTTTCGAACTTATTCGCCCGATCGCCGGTCAGCGGTCGATCCGTCTCGAAGGGGGCGACCTGGACTGTGATCGCCATGTTTTGGCCGACCGCCAGCGGCTCAAGCAGGCGCTTCTGAACCTCCTTTCCAACGCCGTGAAATTCAACCGCGACGGTGGCAGCGTGACGCTTACATACGAAGAGCGGGAGCCTGATCGCACCAGCGGCATGACGTCTCGGGAGTTTGCCCAAGATCAGCGCCTGCGCCTCAATATCGCCGATACCGGCTCCGGCATCTCCGCAGCGGACGTGCTTCGGCTGTTCGAGCCCTTCGAGAGACTCGACGCCGACCGCCGGGGCATCGAAGGAACGGGTTTGGGGCTGGCCCTGACGAAACGACTCATCGAGCTGATGGGCGCGTCAATCTCGGTCGAGAGCGAGGAGGACCGCGGCAGCGTTTTTTCCCTTGAATTCAATCTCGTCCAAAGTCCGATGGCGCGAGGCGAAGCCTCCGCTGCTGGCACTTCGGGCTCGGCCGCTGGGCTCATCGGCTCGCACACCGTGCTCTACATCGAGGACAATCTCTCGAACCTCCAACTCATCGAGCACGTGATGATTCATCGTCCGGGCGTGAAGCTTCTCGCAGCGATGCAGGGAAGCCTCGGCCTGGACCTTGCACGGGAGCACCGGCCCCAGCTCATCCTGCTCGACTTGAATCTGCCGGATATCCCCGGCCACGAGGTTTTGCGCCGTCTCCGGGGCGAAATCGCGACACGGGAAATTCCGGTGGTGATTATCAGCGCCGACGCCACACCTGGTGAAATCCAGCGGATGCTCGCTGCCGGTGCAGAAGATTACCTGACGAAGCCTCTGGATATCAAAAAATTCCTCAGTGTGGTGGGCAAGCACCTCAACAGCGGCAACAACGTGTAAAAGTAGATGGAAACGGTGGACCTTCAGAGCGCGAGAATCCTGGTCATCGACGACGAACCCTCCGTCGGTCAGATGATCCGGCACCTCTTCCAAAACTGCCGCATGGGGACGGTGCATTGCACGACCGACCCGCGTGAGGCGGTGCCACTCTTCCTCGAAGTGCAGCCCGACCTGGTTCTGCTCGATTTGATCATGCCACACGTGAACGGCCTGCAGGTTTTGGAGGAGCTCAGAGCTTGCGAGCAGCACGCCGACCGGGTGCCGATCGTGATCATCACCTCCGACCCGACGATCGAGTCGCGCCATACGGCGCTCAGCCGAGGCGCGACTGATTTTCTAAACAAGCCTTTCGACACTATCGAGATCGTCCTGCGCGCCAGCAATCTGCTCGAGACGCGACTTCTCCATCGCCGGCTCCTGGAGCAGAATAAACTCCTCGCCGAGCAGCTCCGTGAACGGGAATCCGCGGAGATGGCGTTGCGGGAAACACGCGACCGCTCGCAGGCAATTATCGATCATTCGCCCTCGGTTATTTTCGTTAAGGATCGCGCGGGATGTTATCTCGAGGCGAATCGCCGTGTGCAGGAAATGATGGGAATGTCGCGGGCCGAGTTGATCGGCAAGACCGACTATGAGTTGCCCCTCCCTCGCGAGGCGGCCGACCAACTCCGCGAGTACGATCGGCAGGTCTGCGAGACTGGCGTCCCCATCCGTGTCGAGGAAAGCGTCCCCAGCAATGGGGAGATGCGCGTCTATCAAACAGTGAAGTTTCCGCTGACTGATGCGCAAGGCAGCATCTATGCATCCTGCGGGATCGCGACGGACGTTACCGAGCAGCGGCGAGACATCGAAATGCTGCGCGCGAGTGAAGAGCGGCTTCGGACAACCATCGACTCTGCGTTGGAGGGTATCATCACGATGGACGCCGCCGGCATCGTGTTGGAGTTCAACCCCGCTGCGGAGACAATGTTCGGCTACTCCCGGGCTGAGGCGGTGGGTCACGAGCTGGCTGAGCTCATCATTCCTCCGCCGCTGCGCGATCGGCAGCGCGCCGGGCTGGCCCGGCACCAAACCACCGGTGCCGGCACGATCCTCAATCGCCGCGTCGAGTTGCCCGCACTCCGCGCCGATGGCAGTGAAATCCAGGTCGAGCTGACCGTCATTCGCGTGGGCACGACCGATCCGGCGATCTTCACCGGCTTCGTGCGCGACATCACCGCGCGAAAGCTTTCCGAAGCTGCCTTGACCGCGGCACGCTACGAGGCCGAGCGGGCAAATCACGCCAAGAGCGAATTCCTCTCCCGCATGAGCCACGAGCTGCGCACGCCGCTCAACGCGATCGGCGGCTACACGGAGATCCTGCAGCTCGGCATCTACGGCGAGGTGAACGAGCAGCAGCGGGAGGCGCTCTC
>DASVRY010000314.1:0-8319 GCA_036388395.1 Chthoniobacteraceae bacterium | reverse complement strand
GATATCAACATGGACGAAGGGATGCTCGATGGAGGAGCGGCCATGACCAGGTATCTTAACTATATCATGACGGAGCCGGAGATCGCTCGGGTGCCGGTGATGATTGATAGCTCGAAGTGGAGCGTGATCGAGGCGGGCTTGAAGTGCGTGCAAGGCAAAGGCATTGTGAACTCCATCTCGCTCAAGGAGGGTGAGGAGAAATTTATTGCTGCCGGCAAGCTCGTGCGGCGCTACGGCGCTGCCGTGGTCGTCATGGCATTCGACGAACAAGGGCAGGCCGATACGCTCGAGCGGAAATGCGAGATCTGCGAACGCAGCTACCGGCTGCTCGTGGACAAGGTCGGCTTTCCTCCGCAAGACATCATCTTCGATCCGAACATCCTCACCGTCGCGACCGGCATCGAGGAACATAACAACTACGCGTTAAACTTCATCGAGGCCACCCGCTGGATCAAAGCGAATCTGACCCATGCGAAGGTCAGCGGCGGTGTATCTAATATATCATTTAGTTTCCGTGGGAATAACCACGTCCGGGAGGCGATGCACTCTGCCTTCCTGTTCCATGCAATCAAGGCAGGATTGGACATGGGCATTGTGAATGCCGGCATGCTCGAGGTCTACGAGCAGATTCCCAAGGAGCTGCTCGACCTGGTTGAAGACGTGCTGCTTAACCGCCGGCCCGATGCGACGGAACGACTGGTTACCTACGGGGAAGCGCTAAAACAAAAGGCCACGGGCGCCGTCGCAGAGAAGACGACGGAAGAGTGGCGCAAGCTACCGGTGGAGGAGCGGCTCACACACGCATTGGTCAAAGGCATTGATCAGTTCGTCGTGGAAGACACGGAGGAGGCGCGGCTGAAGCATGACAAGCCACTGAGCGTGATCGAAGGTCCGCTGATGGACGGGATGAACGTGGTTGGCGACCTTTTCGGTGCGGGCAAAATGTTTCTTCCGCAGGTCGTCAAAAGTGCGCGAGTGATGAAGAAAGCCGTCGCGCATCTACTGCCTTACATGGAGGCGGAGAAGGCGGCGACGCTGGCCGCAGGTGGCGAAGTGCGCACCCAGGGCAAGGTGCTCATGGCCACGGTAAAGGGTGACGTCCACGATATTGGGAAGAACATCGTTGGCGTGGTTCTTGGCTGTAACAACTATGAGGTGATCGACCTTGGCGTGATGGTCTCAGCGGACAAGATCCTCGCGACCGCACGCGAACAGAACGTCGACGTGATCGGCCTGAGCGGTCTAATCACGCCGAGTCTCGACGAGATGGTGCATGTCGCCCGAGAAATGGAACGCACGGGCATGAAGCAGCCGTTGCTCATCGGTGGCGCGACAACTTCAAAGGCTCACACCGCGGTGAAAATCGCGCAGAATTATAGCCAGCCCGTAGTGCACGTCCTCGATGCCTCCCGCGCGGTTCCGGTGGTCAGCGCATTGATCAGCCCCGATCAGCGTGACGCCTTTGCGACGAAAAACCGCGACGAGCAGGATCGCGCGCGGATGGCGCATTCCGCTCCGGCGCAGAAGCTGATCCCGCTGGAGGAGGCGCGGGCGAATCGCACGCATATCGATTGGCAGGCTGAAGATATTTCGCAGCCGGAGTTCACAGGCGTGCGTGTAATGTCCAGCTCCGACTTGTCGGTGAGCCTTGAGGAGATCGCGGCTTACATCGATTGGTCGCCATTCTTTCACACCTGGGAATTGCGCGGACGTTACCCGGCGATTCTCGACCACGAGAAGTATGGCGAACAGGCCCGCAAACTCTTCGCCGATGCGCAGGAACTGCTCCAAACAATCATTCGCGAGAAGCTGCTCACACCTTGCGCGGTTTATGGGCTCTTCCCTGCGAATTCCGTTGGCGACGACGTGGAACTATATACCGACGAGTCGCGCACCAACGTGCTAACGCGCCTGCATTTTCTCCGTCAGCAAATCGCTAAAAAACCCGGCGAACCGAACCAGTCACTAGCCGATTTCATCGCGCCAAAGGCTCATAGGAACCTTGGTGCCGAGACAAGTGTCGAGGCGTTGCCGGCGATGCATTCTTTGCCCGACCACATCGGCGCGTTCGCAGTGACGACGGGGCACGGTCTCAGCGACGTCGTGGAGAAGTTCAAAGCGGATCACGATGACTACAACGCGATCATGGCTGAGGCACTGGCCGATCGCCTCGCGGAAGCATTTGCCGAATATCTTCACAAACGCGTCCGCGAGGAGTGGGGTTTCGGCGCAACCGAGAGCCTGACAGCCGAGCAGATGATCGCTGAGGAATACCGAGGGATTCGTCCAGCAGCGGGTTACCCGGCGTGCCCCGATCACACCGAGAAAGGGACGCTCTGGCAGCTCCTCGATGTCGAGAAGAACACCGGGATCAAGATTACGGAATCGTTCGCCATGTGGCCGGGCAGCAGTGTGAGCGGGCTCTACTTTGCGCATCCGCAGGCGCGTTACTTTGGCCTCGGGAAGATCGATCGAGACCAGACGGTTGATTATCACATCCGGAAGGGAATCACGCTGCAGGAGGTCGAGCGCTGGCTTGGACCGAACCTCAATTACGACCCGAATATCGTGCCCTCTTCCGGTTCTGCACTCTGTGCCTGCGGCGTGCCGCATTGAAAGTGGCGTAGTTCGCGCGGGCTCAGGGCCTAGGCAGAGTTAGGATTTCCGCTGCTCACGTGGGCGGTTACGGACCGGTGCTGGAGAAAGACCTTGTTCGTCGAAAGTGTGGTTTGCGACTTGTAGTTGGCTGCTGCGAATGCTTTCTGCTCAAGAAACGGTATGACAGCGACTATCGAGCTCAATCCTGAGCAGCTCGCGCACTATCGCGAGCACGGTTTTGTGTCGCTGGATCAGATCACGTCGGCGGCGGAAGTGGAGCGCTTGCGGGAGATCTTCGACCGACTCTTCGCCAGCCGAGCTGGGTGGGAAAAAGGCGCGTTTCTCGACCTGGCTGGCACCGACGAGAAGGATCGCCCGACGGCGTTGCCGCAGATCCTCAATCCTCAACAATTTGCGCCCGAACTGCTGGAGACGGAGTTCCGAAGCACGGCACTGCGGATTGGCCGCCAGTTGCTGGGCCCGGAGGCGCATGTCTGGTTTGAGCATGCAATCATGAAGCCGCCGCAAATCGGCGCGGCGACCCCATGGCACCAGGATGAGGCGCATCGGAGCGACCGCGAGGTGGATTATGAGCAGATCAGCATCTGGATGCCGCTCCAGGAAGCGACTCTGGAAAATGGCTGCATGCAGTATCTGCCGGGAAGCCATCTCGGGCCGATTCTCGAGCATCACTCTCCGAACGACGATCCAAGGGTAAGTGCTTTGGAATGCGTCGGGCCGTTCGATCGCGAGAACGCGGTGACCTGTCCGATCCCAGCAGGCGGAGCGACCATTCACCATTGCCGGACGTTGCATTGCGCCGGCCCGAACTCCTCTGGAATTCCTCGGCGCGCCTACATCCTCGCTCTGCGCGGACCCGCGCGCCCAAGCCTGGACGCCAGACCCTTTCCATGGATTGCAGAGAAGCGCACTGCGGCCGGGGCGCGTCAGGAGGCATGGGACCGGCGCGGCGGTCCACTCGGGTGTGGCATCCGCAAAGCCGTTGCAGCTACCAAGACCGTCTTAGGGCGGCTGCGGCGGGCGGCCTCCCGGTTGCGTCAGCGAGGTGTGTAGCGCGGCTACTCGATTTTAGTCGGCACGCCCGCTTTCACCATTCGGGCGAGTTTCACGATGTCCCAGTTCGCCAGGCGAATGCAGCCGTGGCTGGCGGAGCGGCCGATCGTGTCCGGTGAGTCCGTGCCGTGCAGCCCGATGCCCTTCTTGTTCAGCGCGATCCAAACAACGCCAACGGGATTGTTCGGGCCGGGCGGCAGCAGGTGAAAATCGGAGCTACGCTCGCCTTCTTTGAGCATCTTTTTGTCGTAGCGGAAATCCGGCAGAGTTGCGACGCCCTGAATCTTCCAGTCGCCGACGGGCGAGGCGGTCTCCTCAGAGCCGCTGGTGATTGGGAAAGCGGCACGGATCTGCTCGCCCTCCCGCAGCTCGACCATGCCCTCTTTCGTGCTGACGAACAGACTCAGAGATGTGGTGGATCCGCTTTTCTTTGCGTCATCTCCGGTCTTCTTGCCGGTTTCCTTCTTTTCTTCACTGGCGGTGCCTGCCGACGCGTCCTTTTGGTCACCTTCGCTGGTGGCGGCAATCTCGGAGCCGGGTTTCAGCTCTTTGACTTGAGCGACTTCAAAAGGTTCAACGTTCGGCACTCTGAGTTTATCCCCCTCTTTTAACGCGGCAAAATCCGCCTCGGGGTTGAGCTCCTTCAGGAAGTCCACATCGCAGTGGAATTTCTCTGCGATGCCTTCCGCGGAATCGGTATAGCCGAGCCAATTCAGCTTTGCCTGTCCTTCAGGCTCTTTTGGGAAGTCCTTAACCAGGTCCAAATCCTCCTTCACGACCGAGTAGTCGATGAACACCGGATCCACTGCGGCGAGATCGAGTCCCGTGATGTCGGGTGCTTCGCTGGTCTTTTTCTTCTTCTCTGTCGGCTCCGCGGGTTTCGTTTCGACAGGAGTCTCTCCGCCGCCCTGCGACTGCCGGTAGCGAGCGAGTGCCTTTTGCGTGAACTCCCCGCCTCGCCCATCGATTTTGCCTGGGCCGAAGTTTGCCCGATCGAGGAAGATTTGCAGCCGCGTGGCGTCTTCGATCGCCGCGGCGTCGCGCGCCGGCGCATTGCCTTCAGCGGCGAACGCAGGCACGGCAGCAGCCAGCAGCACCACCGGAAGCGCGCGCTTTTTGATCCAATCGCCAGCTTTGTGCAGGGCCCGAGCACTCAGCGTACGGGCTGCTTGCGCTGCAAAGCGTCTCGCCAGTCCGGCGGCGAGAGGCACTGCCGCCACCGCGAGAGCCTTGGTCCCGGAGCTGATCTTTTCCACCGGCGTCTCCTCCTTCTTCCGCTCGAGCGCGCGGGAGATCAGCCCCACGGCAAAGCCCCCGACCAAGGCTGTCGTGACGCTCGCAATCGGGCTCTCCCGCAGGTATGCAGGCACCTCGGCGACGCTCTGCGGGAACTGCGGCTTCGCCCGCTCGCGGCGATAAAACAGCGGCGGCGCAGCTAGTGCAGCCACGGTCTCTTTGCGAGGCCGAGCACTGCCAGCGCCGCTGCTCCCGATCCCCGCGGCATCGCTGGTCGTCGGCTCCTCCCGAGTTTCTGTGGTGACTTTAACTGCATTCTCCTTTGGCTGAATCTCATGCCCGCTTTCCGCCGCGTAAACCTGCGTAAACTCCGCGCCAAAGAACAAAATCGCGGAGGCGTAGTAGACCCACAGCAGCAGCAACACCACCGATCCAGCAGCCCCGAAGCTCGAGTCGCCGCTCTGCTTTCCGAGATAGATACTGAGGCCCCACTTGCCGATCTCGAAAAGGATTGCCGTGACGCCGGCACCAATCCACACCTGACGCCACTCGATCTTTGCGTCCGGCAGCACTTTGAAGATAGTGGCAAAGAGTAGAGTTTCGACAGCGAGCGAGATCACGAGGGTGATCAGCGTGAGCAGCACTGGGTGGATCGGGATGAACTTCCCAAGGCCGCTGATCGCCGTGGCCGCGAGCAGCGAAATTAAAAGCAGGAATCCGATCACCAGGACCATGCTGAACGATAGGAGCCGCTCGCGAACGAAGCCCCAGATGCCGAGGCCGCCTTTCGCTTTTACCTCCCAAATGGTGTTGAGCGCATCCTTGAGCTGAGCGAAGACCGTCGAGGCGCCGATGAGCAGCGTGATGAAGCCAATCACCGTCGCGCTGATCCCTTCGGATGGCTTGCTTGCATTGGCCACCATCTCCTGCATTCCTTCGGCCGCTTTCGGCCCCACGTAGGCGGTCATCTGCTGTTGAAGCAGCCCGGTGCGCGCTTCGTCCCCGAAGACGAGCCCGGCCACGCCGATCGCGATGACGAGGAGCGGGGCAATCGAGAAGATCGAGTAGTAGGCCAGCGCAGCGCTCAGGCGGAGCGCGTTGTCCTCCAGCCAGTCGTTGAACGTCTGCTTCAGCATCTTGAAAATGCTGCCCGGGCTGAGAGAGATCGTGCTCATCGTTCGATCAATCGTGTACGGCTGAAAAACAGACGTGTGTTCCAGCGGCGCGGGAGTGGGCGGTGATTGCAAGCTGCCTTCAGCAGCGGGAGGGGAGGCAATGGCGGCTGTGCTTCAGACGGGGCGCGATTCAGGAACAAACCTTATGGCATTCTCCACCAGCCTCCCAAGTGAAGTCCGCGCGCCCAACAAACAGGAGATCAGCGCCGGCACTGTGTGGCTGGGGCGATTGGGGCTCGCGGCCCGCGGTGCCGTTTACCTCATGGTCGGCTATCTCGCCGTCCAGGCAGCGGTCGGCTCAGCCTCGAGGCGGGCGACTGATCAAGGTGGAGCGGTGGAGGCTATTTCCGAGCTGCCATGGGGCGATTTGCTGCTGTGGATTGTCGTCGCCGGGCTCGTCGGCTACGTGGTCTGGCGGCTCGGGCAGGCCATCTTCGATCTGGATCACTATGGACGAGACCGGAAGGGCGCGATGAAGCGCGTCGCCGCGTTCGTCAGCGCGTGCACTTATGGAGCGCTCGCATTCGCTGCAGCGAAATTCGCCTTGGGCGGTGCGATGCGAAGCGGCGAAAGATCGACTGAGGATAAAACGCAATGGCTGATGGAGCAGCCCTTTGGTCGATGGCTGGTCGGAGCGGTGGGCCTGATCATCATTATTGTTGCGCTCTACCAGTTCAAACAGGCGTTCAGTTGCGGCTTCGCTCGCCGTCTCCGAGGCCATGAGCTTACTGCGGAGCAGGAGAAGTGGAGCGTGCGAGCAGGTCGCTTCGGCCACGCCGCACGCGGGGTGGCGTTCGGATTGATCAGCTGGTTTTTTCTGCAAGCCGCGCTGCATTCCGACGCAAGCGAGGCGGGTGGCCTCTCAGCAGCGTTAAACGCGCTCTCGCGTCATGCTCACGGCCCGTGGCTGCTCGGGATTGTAGGCGTCGGTCTTGGCCTTTTCGGGGTCTACTCTCTTGTAGAATCTCGATACCGCCGGATCGGGTGAGCTGCCCCATCCGCAGCGTCCTCAGAAGCCCGGGCGGGAGCTGTCGTTGAAGGGCTTGGTTTGCGCGCCGGCGCCGCCGAATTGGCCACCGCTGCCGTTGCCACCGGAGCCCGTGTATTTGGCATTGTCGGTGTAAACGCTGGCTGGGTTGTTGCCGCCGATTGTGACTGTCTTGCCGCTGTTGATCTCGACGGTCTTGCCCGCGATGTGCTTTGCGCCTGCGCCGGTGAGGGAGACGTCCGAGGCGAAGTAAACGGTGCCGTTGCTGCCGGAGGCGTAGAGCTTCAGCAGGGTATCGGCGTGGATGCTGCCCCCGCCGATGGTCAGGCGGCTGCCGGTGCCAAACGCCCCTACCTTCACAACATCGCCGCGGATCGTGGCATTCTGGAGAAGGATGTCGCCGGGTGCACCGCCATTGCCGCCCGTGCGGATGTCAACGAGACCTTTGTCCGCGCGGATCGTGCTGTCCTTCACCTCGATTGTACCATTTGGCGCCTGGAGGCGAACGACTCCACCAGCTCCGGGGGCTGCAGCGTCGAGGAGGGAAAGAAGCTGGGCGGAATTCTCGATGACAATTGCCGCACCGGTGGAGCGGCTCTCGATCGAGATATTTCCGCCGGTCCTGCTCGCGCGACCGGAGGCGCTGTCGGACACTTTGATTGCACTTTTTACCGTCACTTTCCCCTCTGCGACCATGTTTACTGTGCCGCCGTTTCCGCCAAAGGAGGTGAGCGAGTTGCTGCCCGTCGTGGCGCTAATCGGAGCCTCGACTATGATCTGATCGGCGATTGGGTTCAGCGAAGTGCCGACATCGAGACGGCCACCGCTCCCGCCTTCCTGCAGGATGCCGAGAACGGCGTTGCCGCCGTCGAAGTTTGCGCCGTTGATGGCGGAGCCATTGAAGAGAGCGCTGGTGCCGCGGAGTTCAACGATGCCTCCCGAGGCAGGGGCGAGAACGAGCAGTCCATCGGCGCCCTTCCGGTTGAGCGTCTGACCCGCAGGGAGTGAAGAGAGGCTCAGGATCTGCGCTGACGGGCTCGGCGAGAGGGTGATGATGGATGGAGCTGTATCGCCCAAGTCGGGAACGGTGGCGTCGACGATTGGAGTGGTGGCGTCAACGATCGGTGCGGTGGCGTCGATGATCGGAGCGGTGGCGTCGATGATCGGAGCGGTGGCATCGACGATCGGCGTGGTGGCATCGACGATCGGCGTGGTGGCATCAACGATCGGAGCGGTGGCGTCAACGAT
>DASVRY010000313.1:0-8088 GCA_036388395.1 Chthoniobacteraceae bacterium | reverse complement strand
ACGCCGCAGAACCCGCGGCGTTAATCGTCTTCTTCGATGGAGCGGCTTACTTGAAGGCGGACGGTGCAGTGCGTGCGCCAGTGGTTCTGGATAACCTCATCGCGAAGAAAGAGGTGCCGGTCACGATCGCTGTTTTCATCGCGCCCGGCGAGATCAAGGCTGCACAAGCCGGCGCAAAGAGCCGGAGCAATCGGAGCTTTGAATACGACTCGCTAGGTGATGCGAATGCGCGGTTCCTCATCGAGGAACTCCTTCCGGCGGCGACCAAAGACCTCAATATCAGTCCCGACCCGCGGCGTCGTGCGGTGTGCGGGATGAGCAGCGGCGGTATTGCTGCATTCACGGTCGCATGGGAGAAGCCCGAGGTGTTCGGAAAGGTAATCAGCCACATTGGCAGCTTTACCGATATCCGTGGCGGCTATGTTTATCCGGCTCTGATTCGGAAGACGAAGGGCAGTGCGAAACCGTTCCGCGTTTTCCTGCAAGATGGCAGCAACGACCTGGATAACCTTCACGGGAACTGGCCACTGGCTAATCAAGACATGGCGGCAGCGTTGAAATTCGCCGGATACGACTACCAGTTTATCTTTGGCGAGGGAGGCCACAGCCCGCAGCACGGCGGAGCGATCTTTCCCGATACATTGCGTTGGCTTTGGCGGGACGAGGTGAAGACTGACTAGCTACTGACCCAGCTCATCCTTCGGCGCGGTCGTTTTCGGATCGCGTCGCCTATACAGCTTGCGCGAACGGTATCGGGGCGGGGAGCTGCAAGGTAGGAGTGGCAAGGAGTTCATGCACCGCCTGCAACAGCTTCTCTGTCGTGTAGGGCTTGCTGAGGAACGAGTCCACTCCGAGCGATTGTAGTTCGCCAGTTCGCGCGCTTTCCCCCTGGCCCGTGGAGGCGATGATCTTCACCTCTGGGTTAAGCTTTTTAAGGGCGCGGGTTAACGCCACGCCATCGATGTAAGGCATCACAACGTCCGTAAGCACCGCGGCAATCGAGCCGTTCCGTTGCGCATAAGTAGCCAGGGCGTCGGTGCCGTCCGAGGCAAGAAGCGCTTCATAGCCGTGCTTGCGCAGGATCGCGGCGGTGACCTGCCGGATGCTTGGCTCATCGTCGACGATGAGTAGAAGTTCGCCGTTGCCGCGATAGATGACCGGCTGCGTAAATTCTTTCTCGGCCAGCCGGCTGTCGGTGCTCGCGGGGATGAAGATCTGAAAGGTTGTGCCGCGGCCCACATCACTAGTCACCTTCACAAACCCACCGTGGCTCTTGACGATGCCCATGACCGTGGAAAGGCCGAGGCCGGTGCCTTTACCCTGCTCTTTCGTGGTAAAGAACGGGTCGAAAATCTTTGCCAGTGTTTCGCGCGGGATCCCCATCCCAGTGTCGCTCACCTGGAGCATGACGTATGGCCCAATTCGGCCGCCCGGAGTCATGGCCGCGGAGCTTTCATCAAGCTCAAAGTTCTCAGCGAGAATCTTCAGCGTCCCGCCATCCGGCATCGCATCCCGAGCGTTCACACATAGATTCATCAACACCTGGTGCAACTGTGTCGCGTCGCCGGTGACCGTCCATAGATTGCCGGGGAGATCGCTCTGGATGGAGATCGTTTTCGGGAATGTCTCTGCAGCGATCTTATCCATCTCGCGCAAGAGATGACTTGGCTGCAGGAGGACTCTTTCGCCTTCTACTCCGCGGGCAAAGGTCAGCACCTGCCGCACGATGTCCGCGCCGCGCTGGGCGCTCGTCTCCATCGAATCGAGGATGGACTCGCGGACCTTTTCCGGCAGCTCCCCGCGGAGCATGGGGATCGCCATAAGGATCGGCGCTAAAATGTTATTGAGATCATGTGCGACACCGCTCGCCAGTGTGCCGATGCTCTCCATTCGCTGCGCACGTAGGAATTGATCTTCCAGCGTTTTCCTCCCCGTGATGTCTGTATTGATGGCGAGGATCGAGCGCGGCTCGCCGTTGTCATTCCTCACTAGCGTCCAACGTGCATCGACGATGATCTCGCTCTCATCGTTTCGCGATTGCTGCCGCAGCTCGCCGTACCATTCGCCTTTCTCCAGCACTTCGCCTTGAGCAAATTCAAACTCGCCGCCATGGCTGTAGATCAGCTCGCTTTCCTTTTTGCCGATCGCCTCGAGGCCGCTGATCCCATAAAGCAGCTCCGCACCGTGATTCCAGAACTCGATCCGATCATCGAGGTCGCGAACGATGATCGCATCGTGGGTCAGGTCGAGGAGGCTGGCCTGCTCGAGCACGCGTTCCTCGGCGCGTTTGCGGTCGGTGATGTTCTGGAGAGCGGCGATGAAGTAGAGCGGCTCGCCTGCATCGGAGCGCTTTAGACCGAGCGTGACGTCGAGCCAAACGGTGCTTCCATTCCGACGCACAAACTCCTGATCACTCGTGAAGGTATCAATTTCCCCAGAGAGCAATCGCTGGAGTGCGTCGGAGAACGGCTGCGGATGGACGGGCTGGATTTCTCCTGTAGCGGTCAGCAGGCCTTCACGAGGCTCCTCGAAGATTTCGCAGAGGCGTCTGTTCACCCAGATCCAACGCCCATCAAGGCTGAGATGCCCAATACCCACGGCCGCCTGGTCGAAGGTTGCTCGGAAGCGTTCCTCGCTCTGGCTGAGCGCCTGCGCGGTCTGCTGGCGCTGGCGTTCCGCGAGCGCGAGGGAAATCAGGTTTGCGATGGAGCTGGCAAACTTTTGCTCTTCCACCGTCCAGCTGCGCGAGGCGGCGTGCTCATGGCAAAGCAGGCCAACGGTCACGCCGCCAAGCCAAACTGGGACGATGAGAAGTGACCCAGCGCCGCGCGGTTTCCAATGTGTCTCGTAATCCGCCGCCGTGCGCGGGTCGCTGGCCGTGTCGGTGATGGCGAGTGCGGCCTCATCGTTGGTCTGCAGAGATTCGCAAGGGAGCGATCCGACTTCGTCATTGGCTACAAACCGCCCCTCAGCCGTAAGATAGAGGGCCTCGCACTCGCTGGTCCCGGCGTCGCCCTGCAAGCACCAGTAGCTGGCGCGCGTTACTCCCAGAATTGCGGCATCGGTTTTGAGGAGGCTCTGGACGGCAGACGCAAAATCGGTCGGCTCCCGGGCGGCGAGTGCGAGCAGCGCGCTTTGCTGATCGAGCGTCTCCTGGGTCTGAGCCCGGGCGGCTTCCTCGGCGGCTTTCGTGATCGTGAGATCGCGAATGAAACCGGTGTAAATCGCGCCGCTTTCTCCTTCGGTGCGGCTGATCGTGAACTCGGCGGGGAACTGCTCCCCATTCGCACGTCGAGCGACCAGTTCAAGGCGCCGCGAATCAGCTGAATCGCTCTGCGACTCGAGAAATTCACGGAACGAAGGGGCATTTCCTTTCCACTGCTCAGAAGGAAGGATCGTCGCGCAGATGTTGAGGCCCGCGACCTCTTCGAAGCTGCGGCCGAACATCCGCTCGGCAGAAGGATTAAAGCCAGTGATCCGAAGCTCCCCATCCATCGTGATCACCGCATCGACGGCCGAGTCCATGATTGCACGGAAGCGCGCCTCGCTTTCCCGCACCGCGGCCTCGGCATGCCGGGCCTCGGTGACGTCCTGGACGGTACCCGATAGTCGCACGAGCTGGCCACCGCCGCTCAGAATGCGCCGCCCGCGGAGTTGGACCACGCGTGTCTCACCGCCGGGCCGGAGAATTCGGTAGTCAAACTCGACGAACCCTTCCGAAGAGGCATGACCAAGCATCTGCATGAGACGCTCCTGGTCCTCCGGAGGCATGAAGCGCCGGATCAGATCCAGGGATACGGTCGTCCCAGGCTCAATCCCAAAGATGCGATAAAGCTCCTCGGACCAGGTGATCCGTTGAGTGGTGAAATCCCAGTCGAAACTCCCGAGGTGCGCCACGCTCTGGCCCTGGACGAGCAGCCACTCGCGCTCCTGGAGACGCTCCTCTGCTTCTTTGCGTGCGGTGACGTCGCTGCAGATGCCGATGTAGTGCGTGAGTTCGCCGTCGCGGACGGGGGAGATATTCAGCTCGTTCCAATAGGAGCTGCCGTCCTTCCGATAGTTTTTCAGCAGGACGTGAACCTCGCGTCCTTCGGTCAGGCCCTTCCGGATCTCGGCCACTGCACGTGGATCCGTGTCGGGTCCTTGCATGAAGCGACAATTTCGCCCGAGCACCTCCGCGGCCGTGTAGCCCGTGATTTGCTCGAAGGCGCGATTGCAGAAGATGATCGGCAGATCTGGAAGTCGCGCGTCACAAATGATTACCGCATTCGTGGCTGCGCTGAGGGCTCGTTCCTGTAGTCGCAGCAACGCCTCGCTCTGGCGCTGCGCAGCGCGGGCGCGGCTTTCCTCGAGGGCGGCAGCAACGGCGCGCCCCACGCGACCCGGGCGGTCCTTTGTGAGATAATCTGCAGCGCCTGCCTTGATGCACTGCACCGCGAGCTCTTCATCCGCAGAGTCAGAGATGAGGATAAAGGGTACGTCCTGCGAGCGGCTGCGCAAAAGTTGGAGCGCAGACATCCCGTTGAAGCGGCCTAGCTCGTAAGTCGCAATGACGACATCAAACTCGTCGTCGAGCGCCGCAAGATACTCCACCTCGGTGCTCACCCTCACCGGATGAGGATCGAACCCTGCCTTCCGCAACTCGAAAAGCAGCGTAGCAGCATCCTCGAGCCGATCTTCGACGAGGAGGGTCCTGAGGGGGTTGGCCATCGTTACTTTGCTCTAACGAATTAAGCTCCGAGAGCCCGT
This sequence comes from Chthoniobacteraceae bacterium, assembly GCA_036388395.1. Taxonomy (GTDB): domain Bacteria; phylum Verrucomicrobiota; class Verrucomicrobiia; order Chthoniobacterales; family Chthoniobacteraceae; genus DASVRY01. The sequence continues at coordinate 3,339 of DASVRY010000313.1, read as the reverse complement.
TCGTGGTGAAATGAGCGGTAAATGGAGATCTACGCCAGAGTAGCTCACTTGGACGCTGAGGTCTGACCGCGAGAATGCGTTACCGTTCCACATAGTACCAACTGGAGAATCGCTTCGGGTGTAACGGCCGAGGGTGTTTTGCCCATCGTCGGACTGGCACCTCCGCTGAGTGCCGTTACCTTTTACGAAGGTAATATCGGATCCTTTAAATGGGACGGTGTGCGAACGGCGCATCTGCAACTCCGAGATAAGCTGCTACTGTGCCGCAGCGCGGAGGTTCTCTCCTGGAGGTGGAGAGGTTCAATGAAATGTCGTCCCGAAGCGCGGCGGGCTTTCCCCGGGAGCCGTCATCCGTGGTTGAGAAATCCTATCGCTCTTGGCCGGCGTCATCCCTTCACGTCTCCCGTGTCCCGCCACGGCAGAAGGGACTGAACCTACACGGAGGACCGATGTTCGCGCCGGTAAGGTTAAGATCAGGAGTTGCTCGGGGGTGTCTCCGAGTTTGCGTGCGCGGGAGGTCGCTGACTCTTCGTCTTGTACTTCAAGAGCTGACGGTAAAGACCTCCCCGATGATGCAGCAGGGTCGAAAGGGCCATAACCAAGGCGGCATTTCGGTCGGAGTGAATCGCGGCGAACTGTTCGCCCGTGTAGCGGTGAATCACGGCCAGCCACCCACGTGGCGCTTTGGCGAGTGTCGTGACGAACCCGTGTTCCGGGTCGTCTCCGTCGAAGCGCAGCAGGTGCTCCTGGATCCGCGTCAACCATTCGCTCTCCTGGCCGGGTCGGAGTCGTCGGCCAAAAAGAAGCTGCACGATCTGCCGGAGAAGCTGCTGATACTGCGCTGCGAGGAGCGGTTGCATGACTTCTCTGACGCATGAGTCATGCGAGAATGCGCGGGGAACCGTCGACTACAACACTCTCAGGGTGATCCCGATGGTGGCGAAGTCGGCGATCCGATTTTTCTTCAGCGTGAAGCGCTCGCTCGCAAGGCTGCTTCCACTGTGCTTCGCTCACGGCTTACGATGACACGGCACCTGGCTTTGACCTCAGTGGTTCTGGCGCTCCCCGCCTTTGGTGGAGAGCCGGATTTCAGCACATCCTCGGCAAAGGTGAAGCGCTTCGCGGAGGACATCGTTTACATGGTGAGTGCAGGTGAAAGGGAGCCTTATTCCAAACGATGGCTTTCCGCGCCTCGTTTGGTCGTGAATTCAACGGACGCTGAACTCGCGAGCTTCGTTGAGGATTCTTACGCTGAAATCTGTCGCGAAGCGCAATTGGGGAAGGCAGGAGAGACAACGCTAACCGTGCACATCGGACCGTCTCGCACCTTGGGAAAGGTTGCGGCTGAAAGGAGCCGGCAGATCAACCTTCGTTCCGGCCACACATACTGGATATGGTGGAACGAAGACAGAAGCATCAAGGACGCCGTCGTCTTCCTGTGCGTGGATCAGGTGCCCGCCCCGTCTGCTCGCCATCTCCTGCTCGTGAATGTCCTCGGAGCCTTCGGTTTCCCTTCGAAAAGCAGTGAGTTCGAGGAAACGTGCCTTTCATCGAAGCGCACAATCAGAAGCGAGCTGACTCCCCTCGATCGCAGGTTGATCGGCTTCTACCACCGCCACGTCCCGCCTGGGACGCGGAAGTCGGATCTGCGCAAGCTGGTGGAGGCCTCCTGGTAGTGATGACTTAGACAGCGACAATCTCCCGGCTGCGCCGCAAGGAGTTTTCCAATCTCTGGCGAAGCACGAGCTGTGGCTGCCGCCGGCGTCTAGCTGCGTGGAAAGACCTGCACCTTGCGCAGCTTTGCAAAGGCTTCCTCGCCGGCGACGAGGCCGAGCTCGGCGTGCTCTTCGCGTGGGAGTTCGACGGATAGCTCCTCGCCGTTGTCGGTGCGGATCAGCTCCAGGCGGGCGATGGGGCCCGCGGCATTCACATGCTGGACGCGCACTGGGATCGCCGGCGTGCCGTTGCGATGGCGGCTGAGATCGACATTGTGCGGCCGCACGTAGGCGGTAAGCGGTTGCTCGGTGCCCAGCGGGGCGAGGACGTCGAGATTGCCCACCGTCGCGCGACCTTCGGCGACATCCACGCTAAGGGCGTTTGATTTGCCGAGGAACTGGTGGACGAACGCCGTTGCAGGACGGTCGTAGATTTCCTGCGGGGTGCCGACTTGCTCGATTCGGGCCTGGTTCATGACCACCACGCGATCGGCGACCTCCAGCGCTTCGTCCTGATCGTGCGTCACGAAGACGGTCGTGATGTGCAGCTCCTGATGCAGCTCGCGGAGCCAGCGGCGGAGCTCCTGCCGGACCTTCGCGTCGAGTGCGCCAAAGGGCTCATCGAGCAGCAGCACCTTGGGATCGATGGCGAGTGCGCGGGCGAGGGCAACGCGCTGACGCTGTCCGCCGGAAAGCTGATTTGGATAGCGATTCTCGAGATCCTTGAGCTGCATTAGCTCGAGCAGGCGCAGAACTTTTTCGCGGATCTCGTTGCTCGAAGGCCGCTCACTCCGCGGCAGCACGGAAAGGCCGAAAGCGATGTTCTTGAAGACCGTCATGTGCCGGAAGAGCGCGTAATGCTGGAAGACAAAGCCGACGCGGCGCTTGCGCACGGGAATGTGCGTGGCCTCTTCGCCGTGGAGTGAGATGGTGCCAGTGTCGGATCGCTCGAGCCCGGCGATGATCCGGAGCAGCGTCGTCTTGCCGGATCCCGAAGGGCCGAGCAGCGAGACGAGTTCGCCACTGGCGATCTGCAGGTTGATGCCCTCGAGCGCGGTGTAGGTGCCGAACTGGCGACCAATGTTGGAGATTTCGATGCTCATGGGAAGATCAGTGGGAGTAAGGGGAGCGGCTGCGGCTTTCGACGAGTGCCTTCACGCCCAGGGTGACGAGGGCGAGAAGTGCGAGGAGCGAAGCGCACGCGAAGGCGGCGACGAAGTTGTATTCGTTGTAGAGGATTTCGATGTGTAGCGGCAGGGTATTCGTCTCGCCGCGGATGTGTCCGCTGACCACGGAGACGGCTCCAAATTCGCCCATCGCACGGGCATTGCAAAGGATGACGCCATAGACGAGCGCCCACTTCACATTCGGCAACGTGACGTGCCAGAAGGTCTGCCAGCCAGTGGCGCCAAGCGTGATCGCCGCCTGCTCTTCTTCGACACCTTGCGCCTGCATGAGCGGGATGAGTTCGCGCGCGACAAAAGGGAAGGTCACGAAGATTGTCGCAAGCACGATGCCGGGCACGGCGAAGATGATCTTGATGTCGTGCTCCTGCAGCCACGGTCCGAGCCAGCCTTGGGCGCCGAAGAGCAGCACATAGATAAGGCCCGAGATCACTGGCGAG
>DASVRY010000312.1:0-1560 GCA_036388395.1 Chthoniobacteraceae bacterium | reverse complement strand
CAGTGGCTGAGGATGTGGCCGGGTAGGGCGCCTCCGCAAGCTCTCACCACCATTGCATGGCACAGCACACCGTCCCACGTAATGATATCCACTCGGTGCTCGACAACATCCGTGCGGCGAGCTGCTAGGCGCGGCGGGCGTCTTTGTGCTCCCACCCCCAGCGCTCTCGCCCTCACCTTGTGGAAGAACGCGAGCCATTCATCGCATTCTGCAGCGCCATCCTCCGGCAGCCGAAGATCGCAACGTTCAGCATAAACATGCAGGCGGAGGATCTGTGCTCCGCGCTTTCTCCGCGTCAGGGGCAAGTTTCGTTTGCATTTCCTCCTGTGACCGATAGCTGTTTTCGCCACTACGAATGGCTGATACAGTATCCCCCGTGGCAGAACCGTCCCCTCACGCACCCGAAGGCTCCTCGAGCGAGCATGTTCAAACGCTCGGTCACGTCGACCACTACCTCCGCGTGGGGCAGGAATCCGGCGCGTCGGACATTCACCTCGGCGTCAATGCGCTCCCGATCTGGCGGCGCTTCGGCACACTCGAACCAATCTGGCTGCAAGCCGATCGCCTTTCCGCGGAAGATACCTTCCGGCTTGCGCACGGCTTTTTGAATGAAGAGCAGAAGGCGCTGCTCGAGCAGCGCGGAGACGTCGATTTCGCCTACGCGACCGATTTCGGCCGCTTTCGCGCAAGTGTCGTCCGCCACCGCCTCGGCTTGGATCTCGTGTTCCGAATCATCAACTCGCAATTGCGGACGATGGATGAACTCGGGCTGCCGCAGTCGCTCAAGCACCTGACGCAGTATCACAATGGTCTGGTGCTCGTGACCGGCTCGGTGGGTTCCGGCAAATCCACTACGCTTGCGGCACTCGTCGCCGAGATTAACCGCAATCGCCACGACCACATCATCACGCTCGAGGATCCAATCGAGTATGTGATCACGTCCGACAACTGCCACGTGACGCAACGCGAAGTCCACACGCACACGAAGTCTTTCGGCGCGGCTCTGCGCGGCGCGCTTCGTGAAGACCCAGACGTAATCATGGTCGGTGAAATGCGCGATTTGGAGACCATCCAGCTCGCCATCACTGCCTCCGAAACGGGTCACCTCGTGCTCGGGACCCTTCACACCGGCAACGCCTCACGCACCCTGGATCGTGTGCTCGACGTTTTCCCAGTCGATCAGCGGGAGCAGATCCGCATCATGGTCAGCGAGTCGTTGCGCGGCATCATCAGTCAGCAGCTCGTGCCGCGTAAAGACGGCCGCGGCCGGGTGCTCGCGCTCGAGGTGCTTACGAATACTCCCGCCGTCGCGAACGTCATCCGTGAAGCGAAGACCTTCATGCTCCCGGGCATCATCCAGACTGGCAAAAAGCTCGGCATGAAGCTGATGGACGACTCCCTCATGGAGCTCTATGACGCCGGCCTGATCTCGCAGGAAGAAGCCTACGCCCGGGCCGAGCAGAAGACCCTCATGCGTCAGCACTTTGCGGCTTAGGAGAGTTGATGGTGGAAAGCTGATGGTTGATAGCCACGCTCCTGCAAGACGCATGTTCACCTTCG
>DASVRY010000311.1:0-5557 GCA_036388395.1 Chthoniobacteraceae bacterium | reverse complement strand
GACGGCTATTGGAACGGGGCAGTGGCGACGGCCTTGAAGTTTGGATTCGAGCTGGAGGAGTTCGCTTGCGATGGGGGGCTGCCTCCGGATCGGTTACAACGGGTGCTTTATGCTCGGGGGATTACTGGGATCCTGCTTCCTCCACATCCGGTCTCGCCCGACTGGGGTGACTTTAACTGGAGTGAGTTTTCGGTGGTGCGGTTTGGGTATTCCTGCCGAACCCCGGAGGTCCAGGTGGTGACGAGCGACGAGGTCCGCAACGCGATGCTCGCGATGCGGCACATCCGCTCACTGCGTTATAAGAGGATTGGCTTGGTCATCGGGGAAGTGACGGAGGATCGCGGCGGGCTGATCCGGGCTGGTTTCTACGCAGGCCACTCCGAAGCAGAGTTGAAACAGAGGCTCCCGGTGCTGATCATCGCCCATTCGAAGGCGCTAACAGGGCCACGGCCAGAATTGTCGATCTGGCTGGAAACGTATCGCCCAGAGGCGATTCTGACGGATCAAGCAGCGATTCTAAAGATGCTAAATGAGGTAGGATGGAGAGTTCCGCAGGATGTAGGAGTGGTCAGCTGTAGCGTGCCGGGTGGAGATGCCGATGCAGGGATCAATCAGAACGCGGAGGAGATTGGGAGGGCAGCCGTGGCCGCCTTGATCTCGGCCATCAATGAGGGGAAGCGAGGGATGCCCGAGACGATGAGCCAGGTTCTGATCGGAGGAAGCTGGGTGGACGGCGCGTCGTTGCCGGGATTGGGAACAACGAAAAGCTGAGAGCGGCGGCATCTGCGACTGCCGAGGATTTCCTCATCGCCTACCGCTGGTTTCGGAACGTCACGCTCTCCTCATAACGGTTCCCCTCCGCTGAAGTGAGCTCTTTGTTCGGGCGAACGGATCGAAAGCAAAAGGCTGACCGCGATCTCTCGCGGTCAGCCTTGAAGCTAGTATTTGAGTCGGAGCGACTACGCCCGGCGGCCGGCCAACTCGCGGCGGCGGGAGGTGGTCTCGCGGAAGGCCGCCAAGCCCAAGAGGGCAAAGGCACCGAAGGCCGTAGCCGGCTCGGGAACCGCGCTATAAGCGGCGTTTCAACGGAGTCTGGCGGCTGCGAAATTCGACGTGCTTTACCTCGCGATGGTGGACCGCGATGGGAGCTTTGAATTGTTCCGGACGCCGCACACCAGTGTTCCGCTGTGCCGCGCGCAGGTGCGTGTGGACGATCTCCTCCCGTCGCCACCGTCGCGAAATCCCGCTCGTGCGAGCTTGATCAACCGCGCCGCGAATCCCGATTTCCCGGTCATGTTTTCCACTTCGCCATCTCCCCTGCTCATCTCCGTGCGCGGCAAGGTGCAGAGCGTATCCGGGACCGGAGAAGATGCCGGGCTTTGCGTGATGCAAGACCGCCGGCCGATGCAGTGGCGCGGCCGCGGACGCGGCGCGTCGCGGGTCACCGCGGACCTTCCGCGAAGGGGCCGCGCTCTGGCTCGGCAAACTGCCGGACGGGAGTTTCGGTGTGGTGAAAGCGCACGGCGGTGGGGAAAAAGTTGCGTGCCGGATTTTCGATCCCGAGGGCGCCGTGCTTCACAGCCACGACTGGAACCTCCCGCAGCCCGCGGATCGCGCGGAGGCACACGCCGGGGTGCTTTTCCTCATCTGCACCAGCGAAGCCCGGGCCTATGATCTGGCGGGCGGTGCGCATCTCGGGAGCATCCGAGTGTCGCGGCGGTTGAGTCACGGGCGCTACTCTCTCACGCCGGAAGGCTGGTGCATCCTGGTGTGGGACGGGCAAGCCGCGAGACTCGGACCCGTACCCCTTCCAAGCTCTGTCCAGTCTGAGAGGGTGATCCGCGTTTTCAATCGGCGTGGTTATGAAGGCCCGTGGTGTCTGACACGCAGCGGCGAGATTTTCTCCGGGGATGGGGCGCGGGTGTTGCGGCTGGGTCCGCTGCGAGACGTCGCGACGGCATCGTCGGATGGCCGGCATCTGCTGGTCGTGAAGGAGGACACTGGGCAGACGGAAAACGTGGACTTGCTCCGTGTGTAGCATTTAGCCAAAGTGTTCTCCCTTCTACCGGCAAACAGTGCCCGCCGAACCTGGGTCAATGACGTGATGGACTGGGCCGCGAGTAAGCTGGCCGGGATTTCGCAGGAGCTCGAACAGTTGCGGAATCGCGAGCTGCACCGGCTCATAGAAATGCTCGATTCCGACCCGGAGCGGGGACTTCGCCATGCGCTGCCGCTGGATGGTCCGCTGGGACGAGGACGATTGGCGCCCGGTGCGAAGCTTGGCGCCCGCGATACCCGCTTCGACCTGGCGCGCGTCGGCGGCGGAGGGGGACGGGATCACTGGGATGTGCCGGCGGAAATCCGGCGGCGGCTCCTTGCCCGCTACCGCGTACTGGCCTTGCGCGAGCAGCGCCTGGGCCGCTTTCAGCGTGCCGCCTACATTCACGCCGAGCTGCTCGGCGATCTCAGTGCGGCCGCGACGGTGCTGAAAGAAGGACGCTTTTTCGCCGAGGCGGCCGCCCTCTATCGCGATCATCTTCACCAGCCCCGCGCCGCGGCGGAGTGCTTCGTCGCCGGCGGATTTTTCACGGAGGCGATTGCGATCTTCGAAAAGGAACGCGCATTCCTGGAACTCGGAGATTTGCACCGCTGGCTGGAAAACGAACCCGCAGCCGAGATCGCTTTCCGCAAAGCGGTCGAGGTCAAAGTCGGCGCGCTCGATTTCACCGCCGCAGCCGTCCTGCTCGAAGAGCGCCTGCGCGCACCGGACGAAGCACTCGCGCTGCTCGGCAACGGCTGGCCTGATTCGCCGCAGGCTGCGCTGTGCCTCGCCGCGGAGTTTACTCTGCTCGGCCACCTCGGCCGCACGAGGCCGTGCGAAACCGACTCAGCGCGCTTTCGGAAGCGATTGGGCAAAGGCCCGAGGCGCTCGCATTGGCTGAGGTGATGAAGATAGTCTGCCACACATTTCCCGACCGCTCCCATCCGTCCGCTCGCCGCCGATCTTGCGCGGGTGAAAGTGAGTGAAGCGCTGGTCTCCGCGAGCGGGGATGAGATGTGCCGGGGCGTCGGTATTCTCTATGAACTCACGCCCGAGGATCGTCTGCTCGCCAGGGACACGAGCCGATCTGTGGCGTCGCGGCTGCTGGGAGGGTTCCATACCGTCTCGCCGCCACCGCCCCCACGCAAGCCGGGCTCAAACCGAACCCGGCGCCCCGGTTTGGCTGCACAAGTTCCCGCTCGCGTACGTCTCGATCGTCGACGCGGTGAAGCACTGCGGCCGTTGTTTCATCGCGGTGGTGCGGCAAAAAAACGGGCTGCAAGTGATGCGGGGCGACTGGGATGGTAGAGTCAGTTCCGTCGCTTCGGAGAGTGGCCAGGTGGGCATGAAGAGCCTCGCGCTGGTGCTCGATGAACACGAACGCGACCCACAGCGTGTGATGCCATCCGCGTTTGGGATCGCCGCCGTCGCCACCAGTGCCGGGCAGTGGTGGACGCTGCGCGGATCCGCCGGGGAATTCATTCTCGAATGCCGCGGTGACGACGGCCGGCTCACCGGCAGCACTGCCCTCACTTCGTTGCTGGACGAAGTCGAAGGGCCAATTGAATCGATCTCGATGCTTGCTTTGGGGACCCGCGTCTGGGTGGCTCTAGCTGTGGAGGCTCAAGAGGTTATGCATGTGGAGGCGGAGGCGTGAGACTGGGGAGCGGAGTTTGGCCTTGGCGTGGCAATCGACGCAGTTGGCGAGTCGGCCCATGGTGAACTCCCCAGACTTCTTAGCGTAGAAATATTCCCAGTTGCCGTTCTCTTCATCGTGACCGGGCGCGCGTTTAATCATCCCCGCGACCGCGTTTGTTGCTCCATCTGGAGCCAGCTTTTCTTTGACGATGGTCGCTCCTGTCGGGTAGGCCATGAGGTGCCGCGCGATCGCATCAGCCGCCAGAGGATCAGCATAGATGTGTAGCGCGTGACGCTCGTGGAGCCCGGCTGTCATCTTGCGTGGCGCGCCCGCAGGACGGACAGTCGCACACATTTCGATCGTCAAGGTATCGACGAGATAAGGTTGCTTCGTGAGGCGTTCAAAGGGCTTGTAAAAGGTAAACGCGGTCTCCTTTGTGATCACGTCGCTCTCGCTTCCTAGGACCGAAATGAGCGCACCTAAAGTAAGAAGGGCTCCTGTTGTGATCCAGAGGTTCATCGTGCCAATCATAGATTGGAAGAAGGCGGCGATGCATGCTCATTTAGGCGAAGAGAATCAGGAAGCGCGATGCAGTTGCTTGCGCGAGGCAAGGCATAACGCGAGGAAAGCGTGTGCGATCCTGTGGGCTCGGCGCGCGGGAGAGTCGAAGTCGCGACACGGATGGCGGCGAACTTTGCGGTGGCCGCGCTGAGTTTGGTCTCGAAGGCGCCCTGCAATTCCGTCTTCAGTCCGCGACGTTCAGCTTCTGTTGCAGCCGTTCGCGCAGATCGATAGTCGCCTTTTTCTGCTTCAAGTGGGTCGGCAGGAGGTCAACGTTTTCGATGGCGGCCCGATACGCGGCGTGGGCGTCGGCGGAGCGGCCGGCGGCCTGCAGCACGTCGCCGCGTCGCTCAAGCCAGCTCTCTTTTCTCGCCGTCCCGGCACTCAGTCGCTCGATGCGTTCGAGCGCCGGGTCGAACGCCCCCTGCTTCACCTCGAGTTTGATCGCAAACAGGCCGAGCGTCGGCAATAAACCGAGCTTTGCCATGCCCGCATCGAGCACCCGCAACGCCTCGTCGATATTCCTGTCGCCCGCCGCGACGAGCGCCTCGGCATGCTCGAGATATTGCTCGGGTTCCGGGCGCGGAGAAACTTTGATGGCGGCCGCGAAATCTCGCGCCGCCGACGCATGAGCCTTCCATTTCGTCCGCACCCGGGCGCGTGCCAGCAAGCCTTCGACATGCGGGGGCGATGCGGCAAGAAAGTGGTCCAGCGCCGCTTCCGCCGCTTCCAAGCGCTCCATTGCCAGCAGCAATTTACCGCGTCCGAGGTGAACTGCGTGCAGGTCAGGCGCTCGTTTCTGCACCAGATCGTAATCCGCCGCCGCCGCCGAAAAGTCACCGTGCGCGCGATGCAGGTCAGCGCGCTTCAGCAGCAACTCGGCGTTCGTCGGATCCCGCTTTAGATTCGCCGTCAGCTGCTCGATCTGCTCGTGGAGGTCGCCGTGCGCGGAGGCTGCTTTGGGCAGCAGCAGGCCGATCACCAACGACAACACAACTGCGCGCAGCATTACTTCAGCGTTTTCGTGCTGGCGACGTTGGAGTAAGGGGAGTTGCCGGCTGCGTTGGAGGCGCGCACTCGATAGTAATAGGTCTTGTTCGCGCTGAGGCCGCCGCTTGAATAGGTCGTAGTCCCCGCGCCGACGGTCGCGATGGGCGAGAACGCGCTGCCATTGAGTGACCGCTCGATCGCGAAGCTCGTTTCGTTCGCTGAATTGTCCGACCACGCGAGGTTGATCTGCGTTCTACTCGCCGCCCGCGCCGTCAATCCCGTCGGGGCATTCGGTGCGACCGGAGGGGCGTTCGGTGTTGCACTTA
>DASVRY010000310.1:0-6804 GCA_036388395.1 Chthoniobacteraceae bacterium | reverse complement strand
TCCAGCTCGTCGGGGAGGCACCGGAGAACCCGTCGCTAAACTAACGCTGCACGGAGGGGCGGCGACACGTGGTCGGCCGACGCTGGCTCAAGAGGCGCCGGTATGTTGCACATCAAGTTTTCCAAAAGTGACGTTCGTTCGGAGAAGGATCAGTTTGCGTCTGCGATGCACCGGACCGGGAGGTCCGCTGCCACCTGCGCTCCCCATCAGACAAGGCGTGGCCTCGCATTTCCTGAGGAGCACAGGTCTCCGACCTGTGGTTGCACACCTCCCGGTGGGCAACACCGCATGTCGAAAACCGTCACCTGCTTGCGGTCCAACCCCTCAGTCCCTCACTCCGTACCCTGCGAGTCTTCAAGCGTTCGAGTTACAACATCCGACGCTGCGCCGCGAGAGGTCCCGGAAATCTGCACGCGCTTGGCGACACGAGGCGATTAGACAGATAAGATGTGCCTCCTTACCCTGCCAATTCTCGAATGATCATCGGCGTCCCCAAAGAGATCAAACCCCAGGAGAATCGCGTCGCTCTCCTACCCTCCGCCGTCTACCAACTATCCCGCCGCGGCCATAGCATTGTCGTCGAGGCGGGCGCGGGATCCGGCTCCGGCTATCCAGACGCCGATTACACCGGCGCGGGCGCTGAGATCGTCGCCAGCCATGATCAGGTGTTTGAGCGCGCGGACATGATTGTGAAGGTTAAGGAGCCACTCGCCTCCGAGTTCCCGCTCCTGCGACCCGGTCAGATCCTCTTCACCTATCTGCATCTCGCCGCGAGCAAGCCTCTCACCGAAGCGCTCTGCGCTTCGGGCTGCATCGGGATTGCCTATGAGACCGTGGAGGTGAATCGACGGCTGCCGTTGCTCGAGCCGATGAGCGAGATCGCCGGCCGCATGTCGATCATCATGGGCGGCTATTTCCTCGCGAAGCATTGTGGGGGGAAAGGCGTGCTCCTCGGCGGCGTACCGGGCGTGCTGCCCGGGCGCGTGGTTGTCATTGGGGGCGGCACCTCGGGCGTCAATGCCGCGCGAATGGCGACCGGCCTTGGCGCGGACGTGACCATCCTCGAAGTCGATATCGAACGGATGCGCTTCCTCGATATCACCATGCACGCCGCACATACGCTGTATTCCAGCCCGGCGCATGTGCTCGAGCTCCTCCCGACGGTCGATCTGCTCATCGGCGCCGTCCTCGTGCCGGGAGCAAAAGCGCCGAAGCTGATCAGCCGCGAGATGCTCCGCGTGATGAAGCCCGGAAGCGTACTCGTCGATATCGCGATCGATCAAGGTGGCTGCATCGAGACTTCGCGGCCGACCACGCACGAAGATCCAGTCTTCGTGGAAGAAGAGATCACCCACTATTGCGTAGCTAATATGCCCGCTGCCTATGCCCGGACAGCGACGCAGGCGCTGACTAATGTCACCTATCGGTATATCGAGATGCTCGCCGACCTTGGCGTGCCTGGCGCATTCCAGCGCGATCCGCATCTGCTCCGCGGGCTCAACGTATTCGACGGGCGCGTTACTTATCGCGAAGTCGCCGATGCGCACGGGTTGGAGTTTCACGATCCTGCGTCGCTTTTCCCGAATCAGGCGTGAGCGGAAAGGTGGGAGCCTATCGCGGTCGCCTCGCACCTTCTCCCACTGGCCACCTGCACCTCGGCCACGCGCAGACATTCTGGACTGCACAGCAACGCGCGGCGTCAGCCGACGGCACGCTGGTGTTGCGAGTCGACGATCTGGACGCGCCGCGTTGCCGGCCAGAGTTCGTGGAGGCAATGTTTCAGGATCTGCGGTGGAGCGGACTTCGCTGGAACGAAGGTCCCGACATCGGCGGCGTTTACGGGCCATACGTACAAAGTGCCCGCCGCCCCTTCTACGAAGCGGCCTTTGAGCAACTGCGCGCAGGCGGTTTTATTTATCCGTGCACCTGCTCACGTCAGGATGTTCTGCGGGCGCTCTCCGCTCCGCATGAAGGTGAAGAGGAACCGGTGTATCCCGGCTTGTGCCGTGGGCGCATCGCAACAGAGCCCCGCGCCGGGATAAGCTGGCGTTTCCGCGTGCCGGATGGCGAGCCGGTGGAGTTTACCGACGGGCGTTTCGGGTTACAGGCACAGATCGCCGGCCGCGGTTTCGGCGATTTCCTCGTCTGGCGGAAAGACGATGTGCCTAGCTATCAACTCGCCTGTGCGGTCGACGACGCGGCGATGCACATTACCGAAGTGGTGCGTGGCGCGGACCTCATCAAATCCACCTTCCGGCAACTCCTAATCTACCGTGCGCTCGGGCAGGCTGCCCCGGCGTTCTACCATTGCCCTTTGGTGCGCGACGAGTACGGCCGGAGGCTCGCCAAGCGAGATCAAGCACGCAGCCTTCACATCCTCCGGCAATCAGGCGCACCAGCGCCTAGCTTCGCCACCCAAACCTAAAGACCGACGCCAGGTGTTTCCGCTTACCATGGCGCTTGCGCCACCGTGGGGCGCGTTGATCAGTCTTCGCGATCTCGGAGATGCGCAATGATAGCCGTTGTTACAAGCGTGCCGATGACGATCCGCGTGATTAGGCTCTTGCGGTTGTGCTTCCACTCTGCGGCCCATCCCAGCTCGTCGGGGATATTCGGAATGTGTCCGTGGACCAAATCTTCAACAACTCCTTCAACTACGCCAACGCGGTCGGCTAGCATCAACGGCAGCCAATGACCGTAGCTGGATTCACTAAACTTGAAGGCGAGGCGACGAAGAAAACCGCTGACGCCCGCGGGCGGCGTGGAGGTGCCGAATACCGCCGTCACATGTGGCCGCTCGTTTGAGTGCAAAATCTCAACGCTCTTCCGCTGCTGCGTCGGGCGGTCCCATGTATACCCCTTGTGCTCCCCATTGTTCCGCTTCTTGATCGGGTAGGTTGGATCGTTCTCCGGATCGGCATCCACGCCCCATCCTTTGACCTGCGAGGGATCTATCGTGGGCTGTTTCATAGTCTTCATTAGCTTCTAACGGATGGTGGTAGGAGCACGGGCTTTATACAGCCGTCTAGTTTCGCAGAGAAGAGCCGATAGGCATCTGAAACATACTCGAGCGGGATGCGATGCGTTATTAGCTCTTTGGGGTTAAGAGTGCCATCCTGCACGTGTTTGATCAGGCGCGGAAGCAGACGCTTTACCGAGGCCTGGTTTGCACGGATCGTCAGACCTTTGTTCACCACGTTGCCGATCGGGATGAGGGTGTCGATCGGGCCGTAGACGCCAACAATTGAAACAATGCCGCCTTTCTTAACGGAATTGATCGCCCAGTGCAGGGCAGTGCCGGAGCCTCCTTGCATAAGCAGCTTCCGCCCGAGCAGTGTCTGCATCGCACGACCTGCGGCTTCCGCGCCAACCGCGTCGATCACCACATCAGCGCCCATCCAGTCCGTGCTGCGCTTGAGAAATAGCACGGGGTCTTCAAGAGAGCGGAAGTCGTAGGCTTCGCAAGGCGCATACTTGCGTGCGAACTCGAGCCGATATTCGACCTGATCGATGATGATCACCCGGCCTGCCCCGAAGAGCCATGCGCACCGCGCTGCCATGATACCTACTGGGCCGGCACCGAAAACAACCACGGTATCACCCCGCTGAATTCCACCCATCTCGGCTGCCTGATACCCGGTTGGGACCACATCCGTAAGCAAGACCGCATCGTCGGGATCCATCCCTTCGGGAATCACCGTCGGCCCAACATCGGAGTATGGGACGCGAACGTACTCTGCCTGACCGCCATTGTAGCCGCCAGCAGTGTGTGAATAACCGAATATTCCCCCGACGGCTGTAGCCTGAGAGTTCGACTCGTGGCAGTTCCCGTAGAGCTCCTGCTGGCAGAAGACGCACTTACCACACGCAATGTTGAACGGCACGAGCACATGATCGCCGACCTTGAGCTTCTGAACCTCGCTTCCGACCTGCTCGACAACGCCGGTGAACTCGTGCCCAAACGTCATTCCGACCCGTGTATCGGGAACAGATCCATTGTAAAGATGCAGATCAGATCCGCAGATACAGGAACGTGTGACTCGAACAATGGAATCCTGCGGGTGCAGGATTTTGGGCATCGGTTTCTGGTCGATTCGGACCCGCAGAGGGCCCCGGTAGTTCATTGCAAGCATGGTAATGTGGCGCCTTTAAACTGAACGTGGCGCTACAGTCCCGCGGCTGTGCCCTCCCCCTTGATCAGGCTGTGCACCGATATGTGTTGCCGTCCTACTCCCGCTCTTATGAGCCGTGAGTGGACGTGTAGTCGGCTCCTCGGATGCTACCCAGCCGAGCCCGGCGTTGCCCGCTTCCGCGGTGACGCCGTCCCCTTCTTGCGAAGTGCTCCTTGCGTTGTCTCTCGGGCGAGCAGCGCGAGGCCGGGATGCTCCATGCGCCGCTCTGCAGTAATCAGGAAGGTCTGGAGCTGGCACTCCGCGGTGCGGCCGAGGGAGACGAAGCCGTACCGTTCGACCGCCTCGGCCGCGATCACCGTTGGGACGACCGTGATGCCGATTCCGTCGCTCGCCACGATTTTTGCCAGGGCGGCGTCTTCAAACTCTCCGACGACGATCGGCTCAACTCGAGCCGCCCGGAACCATTTCTCGAGGTCACGGCGCAACGTCGTGTTTTGCGTCGGCAACAGCATGGGCGCACCGCTCAAATTCCCCGGGAAGCGGCCGTGGAGCTTCTTCGCGAGCGAAGGGGAGGCGCAGAAGGTCACCCCGCTCACCCCAAGCGGGTGGGTGAAGGTCTTCACCTTTGCTCCGGAAGGCGGCGGTTCATCTGCAAGCAAGGCATCGAGCCGATGTGCAGCGAGCTGGCCAAGCAAATCGTCCAGCTTTCCCTCCTGACACGCGACGTGAATGCGTGGGACGTGTGCAAAAACGGGGCGAAGGATCTCGAGGCTCAGCAGCTTGGGGAAAGAGTCCACCACACCGACGTTCAAGCGCAGTGTACGCGCGGTCGGAGCGCGTTTCGCGGTAGTGAGCAACTCGCTTCCGAGGGCAAAAATCTCCTCCGCGTACCCGTAGATCGTCTGGCCGAAATCTGTGAGCACGATCGAGCGCCCACTTCGACGGTAAAGCGTCTCGCCGAGGGCTGCCTCGAGCTGCTTCACCTGTGCGCAGATCGAAGGCTGCGAGGTGCGCAGCTTGTCCGAAGCGCGACGGACGCTCCCCTCTTTCGCCACAGCGTGAAAGTAGCGGAGATGATGATAATTCAGCCACTCATTGGCGGCATTTGCGGATTCCATAAAAGCGAAGGTTACGTGCGACTATGTGTCTTTGTCGAAGCTATCGGGAACCTCAATAGTGGTCGAGCAATGAAGCTCATACTTACTCACCGTCTCCACGAATCCTCTCCATCCTTCACCGCGCTCGTCCAGGAGCAGATCGAATCACTTGGCGAGACCTTACAGATCGACGAAGCGCGAATTGTGATCGAGTGCCGACCCGACGCCAGCCCAGCGTTTCGGATGACCGCCCACCTTGTCACACCCGGGCCGGACGTCTTCGCCGAAGCGGTGGATCACACCCTGCGCGCCGCGCTGCAAAAGCTAATCGCGCAGCTCGAGTCCCGGATCGATCACCGACTTCAAAAACGCGCCCAGAACACAAAAGATCATTTCAAGACCGCTTCGCCCGCTCACCTCACACCATCCACCGGCCGCCCCTGAACTCATTTCCAGCACGGCCCGCTTCTTACAACTGTTCTTAAATAATGACTGATAACCTCTGGCTCTGGGTAGGCTTCAACGTCTTCGTCCTCCTGATGCTTGCACTGGACCTCGGCGTATTCCATCGGAAGGCGCATGTAGTCACCTTCAAGGAGTCGATTTCATGGACCGTCGTCTGGGTCTCCCTGGCGCTGCTCTTTAATCTCGGCATCACCTACTACATGGGCCCGCAGAAAGGGCTCGAATTCTTCACTGGCTACGTGATCGAGAAGTCGCTGAGCGTCGACAATGTCTTCGTCTTCGCGCTGCTCTTTTCCTACTTCGCGGTGCCTCCCCTGTATCAGCACAAGGTGCTCTTCTGGGGTATCCTCGGGGCGCTTGTGATGCGGGCGATCATGATTTTCCTTGGCGCCGCGCTCATCGCTAAGTTCGCGTGGGTTATCTATATCTTCGGTGGCTTCCTCATCCTTACTGGCATCAAGATGATCTTCAAACGGGAGGAAGAGATCCATCCCGAGCAGAATCCGTTGGTCCGCTGGTTCAAGAAGCTCATGCCCGTGACTAACGAATACCGAGACGATAAGTTCTTCGTCCGCGAGAACGGCATTCGGATGGCTACACCGCTCTTCGTCGTCCTCCTGCTCGTCGAGTTCTCGGACCTGATCTTTGCGGTTGATTCCATTCCAGCCATCTTCGCAGTCACCAAGGATCCGTTTATCGTGTATACCTCCAACGTTTTCGCGATCCTTGGGCTGCGCTCACTCTACTTCGCGCTGGCCGGAGTGATGGACAAGTTCCACTACTTGAAGATCGGTCTTGGGGTGGTCCTAACCTTCGTCGGGGTGAAGATGTTACTGGGTCACACAACTTGGAAGATCGACACCCAGGTCTCACTCCTCGTGATCGTCGGCGTCCTTGCCACATCCGTTATTGTGTCATTGCTCTGGCCGAAAAAGGCTGTCTCGAAGATCGGCCCTGCCCCCGAGCTTGAGGTGCTTTAGCCGATGACCGAGGCGCCTCGATTCTTGCGAAGAGCAAGAAATCGGGGCGCCATCACGGCGGTCCGCTATGCTTTGCTCCGCCTCGGAGAATGGCTCCTACGGTGCCGAAGATAGTAGCGGATCGCGGGC
>DASVRY010000309.1:0-5220 GCA_036388395.1 Chthoniobacteraceae bacterium | reverse complement strand
TGTCGAGGCGCGTGTCTTCTGGCGGGAGATCCTTGGTCAATGCTGCGGCGTGATCTTTCATCGCTTGAGGCCGGCTCCCCAGCGCACTGGAGACGGACTGGTGCCGCAGCAAAGCTGCCGACGCTTTCCCCGCTTCCACCGCAGCGAGCAATGGACCTGCCCCCGCGTCGGACTTCGCGAGCGCCCCCGCGATCGTGGTGGCAAACTCCCAGGGGGCGGTGTTCAGCGCGGCGATCATTTTCGCAGTGACCTCTGGATTGTTTTGCTGCCCGAGCAGTTCCGCCGCTCGCTTCCGCACGACCACATTGGTGTCGGCAAGCGCCACCACGAGCAATTCGCTGGAATCGGGAAGATTCGCAAGTGCTTCCATACTCGCAGTGCGAAGGCCCTCCGAGCGCTGCGCGTTCCCGAGTATCGCGGCGAGCGGCTCACGCTTCGCCTCGACCTTCATCTCACGAACAGCCGCGATCGCCTGCTTCAACACTCCTTCGTCACTGCTGGCGAGCGACTCGATCATTACCTTCTGCATCCAGGTCGTGATAGATTCTGGGAGTTTCAACGCCCTTTTGCGTGCTGCGGAGTTCAATCCATCTGCGAGCGCCAATTGCTGTGCGGGCGCGACACTTCCGGCGCCTTGGACGCGCTCAACGAGCTTTGGCAGCTGATCCTCTGGGAGGTGCAGAGCGATATGTTTGAGGTAGTCGTTTGCGCGGCCACCGGTGAAATTCCTCTGCTCGAGATAGGCGAGGAGGAACTCCGCAGAGGCTGGCTTCGCCACGGCAAGTGAGACATCCGCGATCGACTCCTGCGCTCTTTTTCCTTCGACCTTCGCTGCCCAGGTGAAGCCTTCTGCGGAGTTGAGGATCTCGCGGAGGGCGACTTTGCGTGCATAGGAAAGCTCGCTGTCGGCCGCGTTCTGTGCGGATTCAGCAGACTGCGCGAGCACGGCAATCCCCTCTTCGGTCGGATGTTGCGCGATGAAATCAGCCAGGGCGCGTTGGAGATGCGCATCGTCACCAGCACCGCTCCGAATGGCGCTAGTGAGCTGCGCGGCAGTGTCGGCAGCCAACTTCTTCGAGGTCGCGAGGACGCGGACGAAATGCGCCTTCAGCAATGGATCCGCTTTCTGCAAAGCCTGGGTGGCAAGCTCCAGGTTAACCGCGGCGGTTGTGCCAGTCTGCTCGTGGCGGGCAAAGGCCCACATCGCGCCGATCTGCTGATCGACTGAACCAGTCTTGAAAACTTCGCCTGTCGCCTTGAAAATCGGCGAGTCGATCGCCTGCACCTCCATCCGGGAGACGAGTTCGTTCACCGCGAGGCGACGAACCTCGATGTTCGGAGCGGCGAGCTGCGCGATCAGGCCCGCGGTGTCCGACCTGGTCAGGTCGGGAGACGCTGTCTCAATCGGCTTCGCCGCCCCTGCCGGAGCATCGAGTCCTTTCCAAACTACCCGCCAGATCCGACCGTGCTTGCGGTCGCGGCGCGGGTCGTTCAGCGGCACTTCGTAGTGGCCGATGATTGGATTGTAGAAGTCCGCGATGTAAAGCGCGCCGTCAGGTCCTAGCTTCGTCTGGACCGGGCGGAACCATGGATCGTCGCACGTCAAGAAATCCGCCACCCGCGTCGTTTTTGGCGTGGAGCCGCGCCACTCTACGGTCGCGCGGTTCACCCGCTGCGTCACGGGATTCCCGTTGAAGAGATTGCCGTAAAACTCCTTCGGCCACTTGTCGTCGGCATAATACATTACGCCGGCGATGCCGCTGGAGCCGTGATCGTCGTCAGTGATGCGCGGCGCAAAACCGAGGCCATCGTGCTCCTTGCCGATGCCTTCGTAGAAGCCACCGCGCAGGAGCAGGTAGACCGGCTTCGAGTGCGAATCTGCGCTAAAAAGGTTTCCGCGCGGATCAAAGGCAAGGCCAAACGGATTCGTCTGCCCGTGTGACCAATACTCGAACTTCGAGCCGTCGGGCTTGAACCGGTAGGTATTCCCCGACTGCATCGAGAGCACGTTGCCACTGCGATCTTTGATCTCGGATTTGTTGCGGAAACCGTGGCAGCCGTAGATCCAGCCATCGAGCCACTGAATGTAATTCGACGACATGCCGTGCGTATCGAGGAAGTCGAAGCCGGAATAGAGCGCTTCGCGTTTATCCGCTTTGCCGTCGCCATCGGTGTCATCCAGCCGCCAGATGCTCGGAATCGAGTAGGCAATCACGCTGTTGCCCTTTGCTCCCGGTGCGCGTGCCAATGGGACAATACCGGTCGGGATGTTCAATCCGTCCGCAAAGACGTCGATCTTTCTCGCGCTCCCGTCGGGCCCGAATTCGCTCAGCACGCGGATCGTGTCCTTGCCTTCGGTGGTGACCGGCGGCGCCTTGCCGCGGGAACCGAAGGCGTTCGCGATCTCTTCGTAGACCTTGTCGAAGTTCGTGAGCGGTTGGCCGGCGGCGTCCGTCGAGGCCGGCCACGGATACATCTCCGAACCGGTCACCCATAGCCGTCCCGCGCCATCGAAGTTCAGGTTGATCGGCTTCTGGATCGCGGGCTCGGCTGCGACCAGTTGCACCTCGAAACCCGGCGGCACCTTGAAGCGTGCGAGCTGCTCCTGAGCTGAGAGCGGACGAGCATCGGGATTATCGCCGCGCTGACCAGCCGCAGAAGTCCGCAGAAGCGCCATGGCGACAGCAGCAGCGAGGAGAGAGAGAGAGCGATTCATGAAGTTGGGCTATTAAGCACGGGCGCGGCGGAGTGACAACCGGCGAACGCGACGCGGCTTAGCCGAAATGGGAAGCGGAAGCTGAGGACAATAATGAAGCGGAAGAGCTTTTTCTCCTCTCAGCACCCAGCGACCGCCTTCCGACTTCCGAGCAACTCTCCACTCGCTTCCGCCGCCTTCCGAGCTAGCAAAGGAGCCATGCGCGTTGCCTCGCTGCTCTCCCTCGTCGCTCTCTTCACCGCATCGGCCAGTGATTGGCCGGAGTTTATGGGCCCGGCCCGTGACCAAACTTCTCCTGAGACGGGTTTGCTAAACGCGTGGCCGGAGAGTGGCCCGCCGCGGCTTTGGGAAAAGGAGATCGGCACCGGCTATGGCGCACCGAGTGTCCGCGCGGGCATGCTCGTGCTGCACCATCGCGTCGGCGGCGAGGAGATCGTGGAAGCTCTGGACGCCGCGACGGGAGTGGCGCGCTGGCGTTATGCGTATGCGAGCAGCTTTACGGATCCTTTTGGCTACAACAACGGCCCGCGCTGCACTCCCCTGCTCACGGCGGATCACTGCTACACTTTTGGCGCTGAAGGCGTGCTGCTCTGCCTCGATCGCACCACAGGTAAACTAATCTGGCGACGCGACACCCAGAAGGATTTCGAGGTGCCGGAAGCGTTCTTTGGCGTCGGCAGTACGCCGATCCTTGAAGATGGTCGGCTCATCGTGATGGTCGGCGCTCAGCCCAATGCGGCGATCGTTGCCTTTGATGCCGAGACCGGCGCGACGGCATGGCAGAATGTCGGCGAGAAGACGTGGAATGGCGTGGCGATGACCGGCTGGCCCGGTGAACGCAAAGTCGAATGGAATCGCGCAAATCCGATTTACGAGAAACAAGCCAGCTACAGCACTCCGGTCGGCGCGGCGATTCACGGGCAGCGCCACGTGCTTTGCCTCACCGCGCAAGGACTCGTCTCGCTGGCGCCGAAGACCGGCGAGGTGCAGTTTAGTTATTGGTTCCGCGTGCCGCAGAATGAATCAGTCAATGCGATGACTCCCGTCGTCAGCGGGGACCTCATCTTCGTTTCCTCGGCTTACTACCGACTCGGCTCAGTCGTCCTCCGGGTGCGTCCGGATGGCCGCGGCGTCGATGAGGTATGGCGCTCCCGCGTGATCGAGGTGCATTGGACTCGACCAGTGCTGCATGAAGGTCATCTCTACGCCTTCAGCGGCCGGAATGAGCCGGATGCGAAATTTGCCTGCGTAGAACTGGCCACCGGCAAGCTGAAGTGGGAGCGCGACGAAGGCTGGAGGCGTGGTGCCGAGGAGCCGCAGGTCTTTGGTCGCGGATCTGCGATCCTCGCGGATGGCAAACTTATCGGGCTGGGTGAAACGGGGATGCTGGGTCTTTTCCGACCGAGTGCAGAGAGGCTCGAGGAACTCAGTCGTTTCCGAGCGCCAGGCTTGGAGTATCCGTGCTGGGCTGCGCCAGTTCTTGCAGATGGACGGCTTTATTTGCGAAGCGAGAAGCGCCTTGTCTGCCTGAATCTGGCGCCACCGTGATGCAGCGATTCATCTTCAGCCGACGATGGGGCGGAGCGAACAGATCGGGAAAGACTCGCCGGTTTGCACTCTGAGTTGGTGCTCCCCTCTCCTTGCGCGGACCCGGTTTCTCCGTGGTTAAAAGACATCGGTGCAACCGTGGATGCTAAGAAAGGGGCGTTGCCGCAGTTGTCACAGCACGTATGGCATCGCAATCTCTCGCTCCCGCGGTGCAGCTTTCCTCTCCTCATCCCGGCCGTATGCGCGTCCTTCAATATACCCTGCTGATCCTCGTCATCGCCGTTACCGGCGCATTCCTGTTCTTCTTCAGTGGCTCGCCGATGCTCGGCGCACCGACCGACGGTTCTCGCTCTCGCGAAAACGCAGCATCGCTCGGGAACGAACCTGCGCCGCTGCCGCCGCCGGAGCTGAGCAAACAGGAGAAACAACGGAAAGCGATCGATGATTTTTTTAACGGACCAATCCGCAAGCTGAACATCGAGATCGCCCCAGATCAGGTGAATCGATTGAAAGCCGATCAACGAAACTATGTCGAGGCGACGGTGAAGGAAGGCGAGACCTTCCACAAGAAGGTTGCGTTGAAGCTGAAAGGCTCGGCGGGCAGCTTCCAAGGCTTCGATGGTAAGCCCGGGATGACGTTGAACTTCGACAAGTTCAAAGGCGCGAAGCGGTTTCACGGGATGGAGCGTCTTCACCTGAACAACGGCATGCAGGACGGCACTTTCCTCAATGAGGTAATCGCCGGAGAGATCGCGCGCAAAGCAGGCGTACCCGCCTCCCGCTGCACCCACGCGCTGGTGCAGTTGAATGGACGCGATCTCGGCCTTTACGTTTTGAAAGAGTCGTTCACCAAGGAATTCCTCTCCGCGTTTTATACCGATCCCTCAGGCGATCTTTACGACGGCGGGTTTGTCAAAGACGTCGCAGAAGATTCGGAGAAGGACGAGGGCGATCCG
>DASVRY010000308.1:0-11225 GCA_036388395.1 Chthoniobacteraceae bacterium | reverse complement strand
CCTTGTCTTTCGCGCGATCTGCGACCAAGGGCTCCTCGGCAAAGAAATCCAAGTCGTTGCGGTGAACGATCTCGTCCCGGCAGACAATCTCGCCTACCTCGTCAAATACGACTCCACGCAGGGGCGCGCGAAGGAGGAAGTCTACAGCAAGAAGAGCGATCCTTCTCTGGAAGAAGACGACGTGCTGGTGGTGGATGGCCATGAGATCAAGTGCCTCGCCGTGAAGGAAGGTCCACAGGCCCTGCCGTGGAAAGCGCTCGGTGTCGACATCGTCATCGAGTCGACTGGTCTCTTCACCGACGCCGAGAAGGCCAAGGGCCACATTACCGCCGGTGCAAAGAAGGTGATCATTTCCGCGCCAGCGAAGAATGAAGACATCACGCTCGTCATGGGCGTGAACCACGAGAAGTACGATCCGGAGAATCACCACATCATCTCCAATGCGAGCTGCACCACGAACTGCCTCGCACCAGTCGTGCACGTGCTGCTGAAGGAAGGCTTCGGCGTCGAGGAAGGGCTGATGACGACAATTCACAGCTACACCGCGACGCAGAAGACGGTGGACGGCCCGAGCAAAAAGGATTGGAAGGGCGGGCGCTCGGCGGCGATCAACATCATCCCAAGCTCCACCGGTGCTGCAAAGGCAGTCGGCCTCGCCATCCCCGAGGTGAAAGGCAAGCTCACCGGCATGTCGTTTCGCGTTCCGACGCCGACCGTATCGGTGGTCGATCTGACGGTGAAGACGACCAAAGAGACCAGCTACAAGGAGATCTGCGCGGCGATGAAAAAGGCCAGCGAGACTTACCTGAAGGACATCCTCGCCTACACCACGGACGAAGTCGTTTCCACGGACTTCATCCACGATGCGCACAGCTCGATCTTCGATGCGGGCAGCGGCATCGAGCTGAACAGCAAGTTCTTCAAGCTCGTGAGCTGGTACGACAACGAGTGGGGCTACTCGAACCGCTGTGTCGATCTCGTGCGCTACTTGGTGGAAAAGGGCATCGGCTCTGACAGCTCCGCAGCTGCTGCTGGCCAGGGCGCAACGGGCGGTGGGAGTGAAGGCGGCACGGGTCGCGGACAGGGTCGTGTTGGCGCGGAGAACTGACTTAAGCTTCAGCTTCGGTCCGTCGGTAAGCGGATAGCTCACTACTTCAAAAGCCCGCCATCTCACCAGGTGGCGGGCTTTTCTTTGGACAGCTTGCTCTCGACGTTCCAGTAATCTCCTCCGAACCAGGAGGATTCCTGACCAAGTGGAGCAGGCAACCTTCCACTAGAGTTCTGGGTCAAGCCTGAGGCTTCCACTTTGCTGCTGAAAGTGGTGCTTCTGCCGCATCGGAGCAGATCAAGGTGCGCCACGCCTGCAATGGTCCTGCCGCCGCTCCCTTCCGCGGCAAGCTCCAGCCGGGCGTCCATTCTCCTTCGATGAAGATTCGTTTCCTCTCAGTGGGCAGACCTTTCTGGTTCGTGACCATCTGGGATAGCAACATATCGAGGGCGACCGCTCCCTGCTGTTTGAAGGCCTGATCTATTCCACCCATACTCTGCAGTGCAGGATCGCCGTGAGGAGTAGCGCGACTGAGGCTCACGTAAGCAAGAGCGATGTCGCCGGGCACATCGTAGCCCTCAGACCGCAGCCAGCCCAACATGTACGAGCCAGCTGTGATGATCACATCAGGACGGTAGGTGCGGATCCATTCGCGCAAGGCAGGTCTCCCAGCGTCGATATCGGTCTTCTGGTCAATCAGCAGGGGAATGCATTCCTCGCGAGGCATGCGCAATTGATAAGCCAGGAACCCCCCCGACCAGAGCTGGTCGCAGCGCAAATCCTCAGCGGCCCCAAGGTGATAGCCGATCCGTTTATAGCCCAACCGCGCAGGTGGTGCATGATGAGCCGGATGTTGTAGGCGTAGTCCCCGGCGACCCGGGACACTTGAGGCCGCAGGAGCGAGAGACCTTGCGCGACTACCGTGAATTGCGGCCAATCGAGCGTCGCATGAGCCGAAGCTCTGGGCGAAGAACCGAGAATCACGCCCTCGATACCTCGAGCGCGCAGCATCTTTGTCAGCCTCGCACCCGAGATTCCCTGGGCTTTTGGATGGAAGACTTCCAGCTTGCACCCCATCTCCGCAGCGCGTTGCTCCGCACCCATGAAGAACCCCTGATAAGCGGCTTCGCTGCGCCAAAACCTCACCGATCGGAAGAAGTTGATGAACGCCAGGGTGGTCGAGCTGCTGATCGAGGGCCGCGTGCGGCGGCGGTGTTGGACTGCCGCTTCGCGTGGATCGGCCTGGTAGCCGACAGCTTGAGCAATCTCCTGGATTCGCTGCCGCGTGGATTCCGGTATTCGAGGCGCATCGCGCAGGGCAAGGGAGACAGTGGCCAGGCTGCAACCCGCGTGGGCGGCGATTTGACGAAGCGTCGGTTTGCGCCTCGCGCCGTCGGATGCCCCCTGTCGCTTCTCCGACATGAGAGCGGAGACCATCCTGCTCCGCCTGTAACCAAGTTGTTCAGCCACTGCCTCCACGCGCGCCTGTGTCTCCGGCGCCACACCCGGCAGGCCCCGCAAGGCAGCGGATGCAGTGGCGATACCGCAGCCCGCGGTGTTGGCTACCTGGCGGATGGTCGCTAACGAGCGCATGGCTTTGGAGGATGGGACAAATCCGCGCCGGATGCAAAACGGCAATACCGCGTGCGCATCTGTTCACCGAACTTGTTCACCACCGCTGAATTTGATCGTCAGCTCTGGGCCGCCTAGTGGTCGCGCCATGTTTACCAGAAACAGCCATCTCATTGTCTCCGCGCGCGATCGTTGTCCGAAGTCGTTCGGGTTGGGCGCGATCCTGACCGCGGTGACCTGGCATTTCGCCGCAGTCACCTCCCATGCCGCTCCTGTGACGACTTGGGAAAACGCCAATAACGCAGGCACCAACAGCGGCTTCAACACGGCTAGTCCGGTGGTAGGGGA
Source organism: Chthoniobacteraceae bacterium (assembly GCA_036388395.1). Classification (GTDB taxonomy): domain Bacteria; phylum Verrucomicrobiota; class Verrucomicrobiia; order Chthoniobacterales; family Chthoniobacteraceae; genus DASVRY01. The sequence continues at coordinate 8,257 of DASVRY010000308.1, read as the reverse complement.
TGGCACAACAGCAAATTCGGCCAATGATTTCGCCATTCGCGGCATCTTCGGTGATGTCATCCTTGCTGCAGTCGGCGATGCGGTCACACTTACCGGCTCCGCCACTTTCGCCGGGATTCAAGGCGGGCAGGGTGACCAGTTCCGGATCGGCCTTTACGATGTGAACGGGTCCACAAGCAACGCGGGGTGGTTAGGGTATTATGGCTCGAATTTCGGCTCCGATGGCGGCATTACCCCCAGACTCCGCGAGCGCAATGGAGACACAAACGGGAACTTCTTCAACGGGGCTGGCTCCAGCAACTTAACCGACCCAACTGGGAGCGGCTCCTTCGTAGATGGCACCTACGACTTCGTCTTCAAACTGACGTTGCAGGTCGACTCGGTTCTGAATGTCTCCTACTCGATCATTGATTCCGCCACTGGCGGAATGAGCTTCTCTACTATGGGAAATCACAACGACGACACGGCCAGCACATTGAAGTTCAACCGGGTGGGCATCCTTGCCGGGGGCAATCTGGGGGCCGAGCAGGTGAGCTTCAGCAACATGGATGTCAGCTTCGCAGCGGTGCCTGAGCCCGGCGCCGCGGTCAGCCTGCTTGGCGGTTTCGGAATGCTCCTTGGGTGTTACCGCTCCCGCCGGCTCGCGGTTCGCTGAAGTCGCAGACTTCCTCCTGCCTCCCGCTCTCAAACTTGCCTTGGGGGCGGCGGGCGATTTTCAAGCTAAAGAGTCGGCGCTTCCGAGTTGTTGTTCCCTTTGCGCCAGTGAGCGGGAGAAGGGGGACGCATGGGGGAAGAAGCTGCCGATCCAGCAACAGCGGGTTTCCATAGCGCGTGGACTGTTGAGCTGGTTGAATGGCGGCCAGCGTTCGATGCAACTTCGCTCCGGTTCCGGGCAAAGTGCTTGTCTTTTCGCGGGTGAGCGCGCTTCATCTTGCGCCGCTCAAATCACACCCGCCTTTCCTGCTTTTCTCATGCCCAAGCTCTCCGTCCGTGACCTCGATGTAACTGGTAAACGCGTGCTCGTGCGCGTCGATTTCAACGTCCCGACCGAGGAGCGTGATGGTCGCCTGGTGATCACCGACGACACGCGGATGCGCGAGAGCCTGCCGACGATCCAGCTCCTCCGGGAGAAAGGCGCAAAGGTCATCCTCATGGCGCATTTCGGTCGTCCGAAAGGGCAGGTGAATCCAAAGTATTCTCTCCGACCGGTCGCGGATCATTTGCACACGCTCCTTAATCATCCTGTGGCGTTCAGCCATGATGTCATTGGCGAAATTCCAGAGAAGATCGTTGCAGCGATGTGCAACGGCGACGTGACCTTGCTCGAAAACGTCCGCTTCCATGCGGAAGAAGAGGAGAACGACTCGAACTTCGCGCAGCTGCTGGCGAACCTCGGCGACGTCTTTGTGAATGACGCATTCGGCGCCGCGCACCGGGCACATGCCTCGACAGCGGGGATCGCGGAGCACGTCACGAAAGCAGCCATGGGTCTCCTCATGGAAAAGGAGCTGCAATATCTCGAAGGCGAATTGGCCAAGCCAGCTGCGCCTTTCGTGGTCATCCTTGGCGGCTCGAAGGTTTCGGACAAGATCGGCGTGATCAAGGCGTTGATGGAAAAGGCGAACGTCTTCCTGATCGGCGGCGCGATGGCCTACACATTTTTCAAGGCGCAAGGCATTCCGATCGGCAAGAGCCGGGTGGAAAACGACAAGCTCGACCTCGCGCTCGAGCTGCTCGAGCTGGCGAAGCAGAAGGGTGTGCGTTTTCTCCTGCCGGTGGACAATCTCGAGACGCAGGATATCGGCCCGGGTGCGGTGCCGCTGAACACTGGGATCCACTCGACAGAACGTGGGGTTCAGGAGGGTTACGAGGCGGTGGATATCGGCACCGAGACGATCAAGCGCTACCAGGCGGAGATCGCCCAGGCGAAGACGATCCTCTGGAATGGGCCGGTCGGCATTTTCGAGATTCCGGAATTCGCCAAAGGCACCCGCGCACTGGCTGAAGCAGTCGCTGCTTCCTCCGCGACGACGATCATCGGCGGTGGGGATTCAGTCACTGCAGTGAAGCAGTTTGGCCTCGCGGATAAGATGACCTTCATCTCCACGGGCGGTGGCGCATCGCTCGAGCTCATCGAAGGCAAGACCCTGCCGGGTGTGGCTGCACTTTCGGACAAGTAGACCTCTCCTCATGCGCAAGAAAATCATCGCGGCAAACTGGAAGATGAACATGACTCTGAACGAGTCGGATCGCTTCCTCGAAACATTCGTCCTCGAAATTGGGGACGAGAAGCGCGTGGACATCGTCATCGCGCCGCCGTTCACCGGCCTGGCGCGGGTTTCCGAGCAGCTCAGCAAAGTGCAGAACGTGAAGCTCGGCGCGCAGAACATGCATTACGAAAAGCCGGGCGCGTTCACCGGCGAGATCAGCGCCCACATGCTGCGCGAACTTTTCGTGCGTTACGTCGTGCTCGGCCATAGCGAGCGACGGAGCATTTTCGGAGAGACCGACGAGATCGTGAACAAGAAGACCCGTGCCGCCCTGGAGGCGACGCTGAAGCCGATTGTTTGCATCGGTGAGACCCTCGAGGAGCGCGACGGCGGGCGGGTCGAGCAGGTCCTCGAGACGCAATTGAAGGGGAGTCTCGCCGGCCTCGAAGCAAAAGAGCTGAGCGAGATCGTCATCGCCTATGAACCCGTCTGGGCGATCGGCACCGGGCGCACGGCGAGCCCGGAGCAGGCGCAGGAAGCACACGCCTTTATCCGCAAGACTCTCGCCGCGCTTTCGGACTCCGCGACAGCAGACAAAATCCGCATTCAATACGGCGGCAGTGTGAAGCCTGCGAATACCACGGAGCTCATGGCGCAGCCGGACATCGACGGCGCCCTCGTCGGCGGCGCGAGCCTCGACCCGCGTGGGTTCACCGAGATCGTCAAGCTCGCGGCAGCACTTGCCTAAGCACAAGGCCGTCCGCGAGGAGCTGATTAAGGTGCTCGAGGTGCTCCTCGACGACGACGATCTGCACGATTGGTATCGCAGCCTCGGCGAATTGCCCGAGGAGCGGCGCTCTTCGGAATTTGCCACCGTCGCTGCGCGGATGAAGCGCGCCGGGGAACATCCGGAGTTGGTGCAGGCAACTGCGCTGCTTGCGTTGCCAGAGGTGGAGCGGGCATTCCGCCTCACGTTTGAAGAGGCGAGCGCGGATCGATAAGCATGCGGCCGTCGGCCGAAAGTCTTTGCTTCACCGCACCTCAATCCCTACTCAGCATCGCACTGTGAAAAAGCTGATCATCCAGATGCCCTGCTACAACGAGGAAGGGACGCTCGCCATTGCGCTCCAGGCCTTGCCCCGGCAGGTGCCCGGAATCGATAAAGTCGAGTGGCTGATCATCAATGACGGCAGCAGCGATCGCACAATGGAAGTGGCGCGGGAGAATGGCGTCGATCACATCGTGGATCTTGGTTCGCACCAAGGTCTCGCTCGCGGCTTCATGGCAGGACTGGACGCCGGCCTGCGCGCCGGGGCGGACATCATCGTCAACACTGACGCCGATAATCAATATTGTGCAGACGACATTCCAAAGCTGATCGAGCCGATCCTGCGCGGAGAAGCGGAGATCGTCGTGGGTGCGCGGCCGATTGCGGAGATCGAGCACTTTTCACCGCTGAAGAAATCGCTGCAGAAGCTGGGGAGTTGGGTCGTGCGCGCGGCGAGCAAAACCGATGTGGCTGATGCTCCCAGCGGCTTCCGCGCGATGAGCCGGGCGGCGGCGATGCAGTTCAACGTCTTCTCGCAATACACCTACACACTGGAGACGATCATCCAGGCGGGACAGAAGAACATGGCGATAACGTCGGTGCCGATCCGCACGAATGGCTATCTCCGCCCGTCGCGCCTGATGAAGTCGATGCGCGCTTATATCCAGCGCTCGATCCTTACTATTCTGCGGATCTTCATCACGTACAAGCCGCTGCGCTTTTTCACCATCCTAGGGACCCTTCCGCTCCTGCTGGGGACTTTGCTCGGGATGCGCTGGCTATATTTCTTCGTGATCGAGGACAGCACGCGCGCACGCGTCCCCAGCCTCATCCTCGCCGCGATTTTGATCCTGATTGGCGTGCAGCTTTGGATCTTTGGCGTTGTTGCGGATCTGATCGCCGTGAATCGCAAACTTCTCGAGGACATCCAGGTCCGCGTGAAGCGGCTGGAATTTCGGTAAAACGCACGGGCGATCCGCGCCGTGGAACAGTGCCCGTGTAGTTTGTGCTGCACGCCGCTTCCCCGCAGAGCCTGCACCCGAAGCTTTTCGCGTCAGCGATGCATTTCCACGGTGACATCGTCGATGTGCCGAGTAGGGTCATGAACTCTCATTTTCCCCATGAACGTTAAGCAAGTCCTCGAAGTTTTCGTCGAGCAAGGCATCGTCGAACAGAATCAGGTGGCCGATCTTTCGCAAGAGATCGGCCAATCTGGAAAGAGCCTCTCAGAGGTGATGGTTGATTACGGATTCTGCACCGAGGATCAGTTTTACCAAACCATCGCCGACTCAGTTGGCGCCGACTACGTTTCGTTGAGCGGCTTCGAGCCGCCGCCAGAATTGCTCCGGCTGCTGCCGGCCGGTTTGGCGCAATTGCATCGCGCCTTCCCCCTTGGCCTCGAAGGCCAGACCATCCAGGTTGCACTTGCTGATGCGCTGGATTCTCAGACATCGGAGGACCTCCGCTTCGCTTTGGGCAGGGAAATCCAGGTGGTGGTCGCGCCCGTGTATCAGATCGAGGATCTGATCAAGAAGCACTACGGGACGGACGTTGCGAACATGGATGAGATCCTTGCGCAACTCGGCGGAGACCTGGAGTTTGGCGGCCCAGACGGTCAGATCGACCTGAAGAATCTCGAGGCAGAGGCAAATGCGACGCCGATCATCCGCTACGTGGATCTGATCATGTATCAGGCGATTCAGGATCGCGCTTCGGATATCCACTTCGAGCCGTTCGAGGCCGAGTTCAAGATTCGGTATCGAGTCGACGGCGCTCTATACGAGATGTCGCCGCCGCCCCGTCACCTTGCGATGCCTGTCATTTCGCGCGTGAAGGTCATGGCGAATCTGAACATTGCGGAGCGGCGTCTTCCGCAGGACGGGCGAATCCAGAAGATCATTGCAGGCCGACAGGTCGATCTCCGTGTCTCCACGCTGCCGACGCAGTTTGGCGAAAGCGTGGTGCTCCGGGTGCTCGATCGCACCACGGTGAATCTAAATCTCACGGCGCTCGGTATGCCGCCGAAGATCTACGATTACATCCTGCGCACGATCGAAAAGCCGAACGGCATTTTCATTGTGACGGGACCAACCGGCTCGGGGAAAACGACGACGCTTTACGCGGCGCTGAACGAGATCAACACCATCGACTCCAAAGTGCTGACCGCGGAAGACCCGGTGGAATACGACATTGAAGGGATTATCCAGGTGCCGGTAAATGAAGGCATCGGTTTGAACTTCGCCCGTGTGCTCCGCGCGTTCCTGCGTCAGGATCCGGATCGGATCATGGTCGGTGAAACGCGCGATCTGGAAACGGCACAAATCGCCATTCAGGCGTCGCTGACCGGCCATTTGGTCTTCACTACGCTCCACACAAACGACGCCCCAGGCGCCGTGACGCGTCTCGTGGACATGGGGGTCGAGCCCTTCATGATTTCAGCATCGCTCGAAGGCGTGCTTGGTCAGCGGTTGATCCGCAAGATTTGCCCGAACTGCCGCACGCCCTATGAGCCGAGTGAAGCAGTCCTTGCGCAGCTTGGACTCTCGCCGCACGAGATCGGGGACAAGAACTTCTACTACGGCGTCGGCTGCGACACCTGTAACAACACTGGTTACAAAGGGCGCAAAGGCATTTACGAGCTGCTCGATATGACCGATCCGGTCCGCGAGCTGATCAACCAGCGGGCGCCGTCCGTCGTGCTCAAGCAAAAAGCTATCGAGCTCGGTATGACGACCCTGCGCGAAGACGGCATGCGCAGCATCTACGATGGTGAGACCACCATCGAGGAAGTGCTGAAGTATACGTAGGCTAAAAGACTGCTCCTCCGAAAACGTTATCGACAACCTTCACCCCCAGAACTAACAGTCCTGTAATCTCTCTTCCGAGCGAAACCCCCGTATGAAATTTGAATACATCGCGCTCGATGCCCGCGGACAGGAGTCCCGTGGCGTGATCGAAGCAACCAACCCCAACGAGGCTGTCGGTCAACTGCGCCAGGCGGGGTATTTCCCTACCAGCGTCGTCGAGGAAGGGAAAGGCACTCCTGTCAAGCAGTCGAAGAAGACGCAGAAGGCCATCAAAGAGGCCTCAGCACCAAAGGCGCGCAAAGGCGGACCGGGCTTCTTCACGAAGAAGACGGTGAAGGGCAAGACGCTCATGGTTTTCACTAGGCAGCTCGCAACGTTGATCGACGCCGGTCTTCCGCTCCTCCGCGGCCTTACGGTGCTCGCGAAGCAGGAGAAAGATCCCGTTTTGCGGAACACGATCAATTCACTGGCGGATTCAGTTCAGGGTGGTAGCACGTTTTCCGAGTCGATGGGGCAGCACCCACGAATTTTTAACAAGCTCTACATCAACATGGTAAAGGCGGGTGAGCTCGGCGGTGTGCTCGAGCTTGTCTTGAACCGTCTCGCCGAGTTCCAGGAGAAGGCTCAGAAGATCAAAAACAAGGTCGTCGCGGCCATGGCTTATCCGGTGATCGTCTTGATCATCGCCATCGCCATCATGCTCTTCCTGTTGGCGTTCATCGTGCCGAAGTTCGAGCAGATCTTTAAAGACATGCTCGGCAACAAGCCCCTCCCGGCGCTGACGCAGATGGTCATCGACGCGAGCAACCTGGTGAAGGGTAACTGGTACTTTCTCATCGGCGGCGTGGTGGTGATTGTCATTATCTATCGAATGATCGCGAAGAGCCCAAATGGCCGAGTGATGATCGATCGTTTGAAGCTCAAGATGCCGCTCCTCGGCGATCTCAGCCGAAAGAGCGCGATCTCTCGCTTCAGTCGCACTCTGGGGACCTTGGTGACCAGCGGTGTGCCGATCCTTCAGGCCCTGAACATCACCCGTGACACTGCCGGCAACGCAATCGTCGCGGATGCGGTGACGAAGGTGCATGATGCGGTGAAGGAAGGTGAATCCATCGTCCAGCCGCTTGAGGCGAGTGGCGTGTTTCCGCCGATGGTGATCTCGATGGTAGACGTTGGTGAAGAGACCGGACAGCTCCCAGAGATGTTGATGAAGATCGCGGAAGTTTATGATGACGAAGTCGACAATGCGGTCGAGGGTCTCACATCACTCCTCGAGCCGATCATGATTGTGCTCCTGGCGCTAATCGTCGGCACAATCGTTATTGCGCTGTTCATGCCGCTGATCAGCATCATTCAGAACATGCAGAATCAGAGCTAATCGCTCTCGCCCTTTCTATGAAACGCCAATCCCCCCGCGGTTTCACCCTTGTCGAGATGCTCACGGTCATGGCCGTGATCGCAATCCTTGCGTCGCTCATTCTTTCGGTGAACGGTTTTGTGCAGCGGAAAGCCGCCACGTCGCGGGCCGAAGGCGAAATCGCTGCGATGTCTGCTCAATGTGAGTCCTACAAAGCAGATAATGGTTCCTATCCGCGCTCGAACAAAACCGACGAGCTTGATTCAAAAGATCCCACCAAGGCTGGTAATCCAAATTCTTCTGCCTTCAAGGAGGCAAACCTGGAGCTATACCGAGCGCTGAGTGGGGACGCAGAGCCCAAAAATGCTCCCGACGGCAAGCCAGAGACCAAACCATACTTCGAGTTCAAACGAGATCAATTGAGCGGGAAGAAAGGTACTAATGGCCAGTTCACGGAGGTCTATTTTATCATGGATCCCTTTGGAAACCCTTATGGGTATTCCACTGCGGGTATGGCGGGAGAGGAGGCGTATCAGGCGGAATTAAGCAGGAAGCCGGAGACGCCGCGACCCTCGACCAGTATGGGCCACAATACTGGAATAGACATCTGGTCCACGGGGGGATCCACAAGCACGGCTAGGGATCCTAATACAAACGGACCAAAGGACGTGAAGAAGTGGATCAAGAATTGGTAGGTTGATTGGTGCCAAAGATGCCATGGCATCGCGATCCGTTACAGAGTCGTCCGCGGGCATCTCGATTTCTTCAGGACCTCGCCTGGTTGCTAGGCCGTTCTCAATCAAGCGCGGCTGAACTTCCGCTCTTAAGGCGCTCA
>DASVRY010000307.1:0-10013 GCA_036388395.1 Chthoniobacteraceae bacterium | reverse complement strand
TTACCTTGGTGTTCGGCGCGTCCGTCGTTATCAACCGCAACCCAGTGGCTAGCGCACTCAGCCTGGTTGTATCGTTCCTCGGTCTGGCCGCGCTATTCGTGGGCCTGGATGCCTTCTTCATCGCCGTGATTCAGGTGCTCGTTTATGCCGGCGCGGTGATGGTGCTGTTCCTTTTCATCATCATGCTGCTCGATCTGCGGGCCGAAGAGCGTCGCAAGATCAACAAGGCTGCATGGGCCGGTGGCGCACTCGTCGCGCTCGCCTTCTTCCTGCAAGTGATCGCCGTCGTCAGCGGCTATCGGCCGGGCCAATCGCCCTTCCCCGCACTGAGCACCAATAATTTGAATGATGCGCACCATGTCGGCATGGCGCTCTTCACCCACCACAATCTTCCCTTCCAGGTCATCGGCGTGCTTATCCTGGTGGCCACAATCGGCGTGGTCATCCTTTCAAAGCGGGAGCTGAAGTAGTCATCATGGTTACTCTCAACGACTACCTCCTCGTCAGCGGCCTCCTCTTCTCGCTCGGCTTCACCGGCGTGCTCCTGCGGCGGAATATCCTAACCATCTTCATGTGCCTGGAGATGATGCTCAGCGCGTCCAATCTATCGCTGGTCGCCTTCTCACGCTTCAATATCGGTGCCGACGGGCTCCCAAACTACAACGCGCAAGTCCTCGTCTTCTTCATCATCACGGTAGCCGCCGCTGAGGTTGCTGTCGGCCTGGCGATCATTGTCGCCCTCTTTCGCTCGCGGCAAACCACGCACGTCGAGGATATCAGCACGCTGAAGTTCTGAGATGATCACGAAAACAATCCGCTCTGCGGGAAGACACAGCGCGTTTCACAGCCTCCCGCCTTCGACGTTCGATGTTCGGCGTTCGACGTATCAGTTGCCTCCCCGCCTCCGCCCGCTCGGCTGTCTCGCAAAGCCTCGGCTCGACGTTCTCCGCCCCTCTTAAATGGATACCCATCTTCCCTGGTTCATCCTTCTCTGCCCGCTCGTTAGCGCCGCGCTGATTCATCTCCTCCTCCGCCGCTCTCCTGGCCTGAGTGAGACTCTCTCCGTCGCCGCGTGCGGCTTTGCACTTCTGGCCAGCATCGGCATTTGGTTCTCTCCGATTCCGACCACGCAGATCGAAGTGCCGTGGCTCGACTTCCGCCCGACGCTTTATGTGCCAATTGGCTTTAGCATCGATGCGCTGAGCAAGGTGATGCTCCTCGTCGTCACCGGCGTTGGCACGCTGGTCCATTTTTATTCGCTCGTCTACATGGAGCACGATGATGCGAAGCCACGTTACTTCGGCAATCTATCGCTGTTCATGTTCTCGATGCTCGGCATCGTGCTCGCGAACAACTTCGCGATGATGTTCATCTTCTGGGAACTCGTCGGCGTGAGTTCCTATCTGCTGATTGGCCATTGGTTTCAGCGCGACAGCGCCGCAGCAGCAGCAAACAAGGCATTCCTCGTCAATCGCATCGGCGATTTCGGCTTCATGCTCGGCATCCTCATGATCTGGAGCGCGACCGGTTCAGTGATCTTCAATGAGATCGGCGCAAACATGGCGCCGCTGACAGCGAACCCCACGTTCCTCACCGTGGCGGTGCTGCTAGTTTTCTGCGGCGCGGTCGGTAAATCGGCCCAGCTCCCGCTTCACGTCTGGCTGCCAGACGCGATGGAAGGCCCTACGCCGGTTTCCGCACTGATCCATGCCGCAACCATGGTCGCCGCCGGCGTCTTCATGCTAGCGCGGGTCTTCTTCCTCATCGATGCCACTCCAACTGCCCAGGCGGTGATTGCATGGGTCGGCATTCTCACCGCACTGCTCGCCGCGCTCATGGCGACACAGCAAGATGACATCAAGCGCATCCTCGCCTACTCCACGCTTTCGCAGCTCGGCTATATGGTAATGGCGGTCGGCGTCGCCGCGCCCGGTGCTGCGATGTTTCACCTCTTCACGCACGCCTTTTTTAAGGCACTGCTCTTCCTTGGCGCCGGCGCAATCATCTACGCGCTGCATCACGAGCAGAATATCTGGCGCATGGGCGGTCTCTCCGGCCGCATGCGAACGACCTTTCTCACCTTCACCGCGGGTTTCCTCGCGCTGATCGGGTGCCCGCCGTTCAGCGGCTTCTTCTCCAAGGATGCGATCCTGCTCGCTGCCTACCATGTGAACACGCCGATCTTCATTCTTGGCCTGATCACCGCCTTCCTCACCGCTTTCTATATGACGCGGCTGTTCGTCGTCGTCTTCCTCGGCAGCAGCCGCACGGAAGAGGCGAAACACGGTCATGACGGACCGCTGCGCATGACGGCGCCGCTCATCATCCTCGCCGTGCTATCGCTGATCACCGGGTGGTTTGGGAGCGAAGGTTATTTCGTCCACGCCTTCCCGGCGCGTCATGCGGAGCACACGATTATCGTTCCGATCCTCGCCGTGCTGGTCTTTGTGCTCGGTGCCGGAGCTGGCTGGATCCTCTACTCCGGCAAGGCGAAGGACCCGATCCTCATTCCGTGGTTCCGCGACAAGTTCTACTTCGATGAACTCTACGCCGCACTGGTTGCCGGAACCCAGGACCTCCTCGCCGGTCTCTCGAGCTGGTTCGACAAATGGATCCTCGACGGGATGATCGTCCGCGGGCTGGCAGGGATCACCTGGGGCACTGGCTTCATGCTGCGCTTCTTCCAGTATGGGAATCTGCAGGGCTACTCCTTCCTCTTCGGTGCGGGCATCGTTGCCCTGATCTACTTCGCAGTCTTCACGAAATGAACGGCTCTCATTTCCTCTCACCAACAGCCTCTCTCCCGCCCACGGGGAAAGCGGCTGGTTTGCAGCTGACACAGGCGACGAAGGCTGTGCCTGAAACACTTTCCCGCTAATCCGCCGTGCTGCATCTCCTCATTCTTCTCCCGCTCTTCGCCGCTCTCTTCGTGCTGGTCGGCGCGCCGGCGCGCAAGACCGCTCTCGGCACCGCGGCGGCGATGTTCCTCATCTCCCTCTTCACCTTGTTTTCGTACGACAAGGCAGGACCACAGTTTCAGTTTATCTCCTCGTCAGTCATCGCTGCGGCGTGGGACCTGAAGTATCTGCTAGCTGCCGATGGGCTTAGCCTAGTCATGCTCCTCCTGACAGGCCTCGTCACGCTGGCTGCAGTCTGGGTTACTCCAAAGATCGAGAAGCGCGAAAACTTCTTCTACGCCTGCGTGCTCTTCATCGCGGCTGGTGTTGCTGGAGCATTCGCCTCGCAGGATCTCTTCTTCTTCTACGCGTTCCATGAGCTGGCGCTCATCCCGACCTTTCTCCTGATCGGCATCTGGGGCAGTGGTGAACGTCACACGGCTGCCTGGAAAATCACCATCTACCTAGCATTGGGCAGCTTCATCCTGCTCATCGGATTGGTCGCCCTCTACTACGCGCTTCCCGCCGAACTCCGCACGTTTGATATGATCAAACTGCAGGCGCTCGCGGGCTCGAACGTGATCCCTGCAGCGGCGCAAGTGACGCCGTATTTGCTGCTCCTCACGGGCTTCGGGATTCTCGTTTCACTCTTCCCTTTTCATACCTGGGCGCCCAGCGCCTATGCTTCCGCGCCGACGCCCGCAGCGATGCTCCATGCGGGAGTGCTGAAGAAGTTCGGCCTCTACGGTCTGCTGCGGCTCGCGGTGCCGCTGCTTCCGGAGGCCGCGCGGCAATACGTCTGGCTTCTCTTGATCCTGCTCGTGGGGAATATCATCTATGTCGGCCTTGCGACACTCGCTCAGCGTAAGCTGGACCTGATGCTCGGCTACTCGAGCGTGATGCACATGGGCTACATCTTCCTCGGCATTGCTTCGCTGAACCTCGTCGGCTTAAGCGGCGCCTCGATGCTCATGTTCGCCCATGGCCTGTCGATTGCGGCGCTCTTCGCCGTGGCTGGCCAGCTCCGCCATCGCAGCACGTCGCTAAGCTTTGACTCCCTCGGTGGTCTCGCCAAGTCGTTGCCGTTCCTGAGCGTGGCCTTCGGCCTCGCGGCGTTTGCTTCGCTCGGCCTGCCGGGCTTCGCTAACTTCGCGTCTGAGATGATGGTCTTCTTTGGTGCCTGGAAGAATGGTCCCGCCAGCCTCAGTTTCTCCGGAATGCAGATCGCCACAATTTGCGCTTTGTGGGGCGTGGTTATCTCCGCCGTCTACATGCTTCGCGCGTATCGCGCGGTTTTCTTCGGCGAGCCGCATCGGGATACCATCGCAGCGACGGATCCGAAGTTCACTCTTCGCATTCCGGTGCTCCTGCTCCTCGGAGCTCTGTTGCTCACCGGTTTCTTCCCAGAGACCCTTCTCGGCTACATCCGCCCGAGCATGGAAGCTCTCCTGAAATAGCCGTATGCCCGCTGTTTATTCCCCACTCACCCTCGAGATCATCGTTCTCGTCCTCGGGCTGTTTCTGCTGTTTGCTGAGTCGTTTTCGAAAGGTGCAGACAAGCGCTGGATTCCGAATCTCTCCATCGTCGTGCTGGCGATGGTCTTCGTCTTCTCCTTCTTCACCAGCGGCGACGCCGGCGTTGATCTGACGAAGGCTTTCTACAGCGCCGATGCGCAGGCGCTCTTCTTCAAGCGGCTGGCTTTGCTGACCACCATCGTTGTGCTGGTCATGTCGATCGAGTATCGCGGTGTGTTGGCGAAGTTCATCCCTGGGTCGACCGATGGCGCGGGCTTGGGTGAATTCTTCTGCCTGCCGATCTTCACCTGCGCTGGATTGATGTTCATGGCTTCGGCCGTCGATTTCCTGCTCATTTTTGTCGCGCTGGAGCTCGTCACGATCAGCTTTTACGTGCTTGTTGCCTATATGCGGCGGCAGAGCTCGTCGCTCGAAGCAGGAGTGAAATATCTCATCCTCGGCGCGCTCAGCACCGGCTTCCTGGTCTACGGCATCACCTGGATCTTCGGCATGACCGGTGAGACGAATCTAAAGCAGATCGCGCAGGCACTTCCGGCGGTTCTCGCAGAAGGCGGACGCCTTCACGGCTCCGAAACGGGGCTCCTCTTCGGGATCATGCTCGTGCTGATCGGGCTCGGCTTCAAAGTCGCGGCCGCTCCGTTCCAGATTTGGGTGCCCGATGTCTATCAAGGCGCCCCGACACCCGTTACTGCGTTCCTTTCCGTCGGGTCGAAAGCGGCAGGCTTTATCGTTCTCGTGCGGGTGGTGCAGTCGTTTGTCCATCTGCCGCACGTCGGCGAGAAAGTCGTGGCGATCATTGCGGTGCTCGCCGGGTTGAGCCTGCTGTACGGCAACCTCGCCGCGATGCCCCAGGAGAACCTCAAGCGGATGCTCGCCTACTCGAGCATTGGTCACGCCGGATACCTGCTCGTCGCTGTCGCCTGCTTGAACAGCAACCTGACCACCTTCGGGTCGGCTACCACGGCGGTCGCCTTCTACCTGGCAGGTTATCTCCTCATGACCCTGCTGAGCTTCCTCGTCATGATCGTGGTCGCGAACCACTCGCGCGGAGATGACATCCTGCACTTCAACGGTCTCGGAAAGCGGTCTCCGTTCCTTGCCTTCGCCATGTTGATCGCGATGCTGTCATTGGCTGGAATCCCCTTTACCGCTGGGTTTATCGGGAAGTTCCTCGTCTTCGCAGCGGCCGTTCAGCAGCACCATTACTGGTTGGTGGGCATCGGTATCATCACCGTGGCGGCTGGTTTTTACTATTACTTGCGAGTGGTCGCCGCAATGTATTGGCAGGAGCCAAATGACGACACGCGAATCTCCCTGTCGCCACTCGCGCGCCTGACGATCGGCGGTCTGACTGCGGCAATTATCTTCTTCGGTATCTTCCCACAGCCGATCTTGAACATGCTCCACACTCCGGCTCCCGCCGTTGCGCACAGCATGTCTCATTAAGCTGATCGTCATCGCAGCGTTCGTTTGGCGCGAGCGCTGGCAGGCGCGAGCGAAGCCAATCCGTCATCCTGAGCGAAGTCGAAGGAGCCCGCCACCCCTTACGAGCAGCGACTTTGACGCAATGACCGAGCATGCTGGGTCGTTGGCGTGATCGCCTGTTCGCCAACCACGGGCCACCGGCAACGACGGGGTTCTTCGACTGCGCTCCAGTCGCTGAGGCTTCTTTCACTCCGCTCAGAATGACTGCAGGTGGGAAGTCCCTCGGCTGTGCAGACGCCAACGTCTCAGGTGAATATCGCCCGGAGGATAGCCACTCGCTGCTCTGTCTTAGCTAAGCAACGAGACAACCCACCCTGCTGCATCCTCCGCATGCGTCAGCAGCTCCAGCCCGAAACCTTCGCAGGTAATCTCCGGCGCTGCAATGATGAGCAATCCGGTGAGCAGCAGCAGGTTCATTAGATAGATCACCACCAAGGAGAAGAAGGTACCGTGATAGGTGAGATCCGACTGACCTTTTGGAATCATCCAGAGGGTAAAGGTCATGTGGAAAGCCCACGTCAGACCGAGCAAGCCAAAGAGAACGGGTGTAAAGCTGGAGACATCGTAGAAAAAGCTCACCATTCCGTAGAGCGCCACCACAACGATGCTATAGAGGGGGTAAAAGTACGGCGAAAGAGCGATGAGGAAATTCTGCGTGTCGGTGATGATGTGTCCGCCCGTACGCGAGACTTTGAATTCGCTCACCCGCCCACCCATCGCCCAAACCCAGATTGCGTGGGTAAGCTCATGACCGAAGACATAAGCCCGCAGCGGACGAGGCTCTCCGTAGAGTTGGATGCCGGCGAAGAAGGCCAGCGTCCAAATCACCACTCCGAGCGTGAAGAACCAGAACTCTTCAGTTGCCCAAAAACCATGTTGCCACGCTGCCGTGGAAAAGCTCGTGAAGAGCGTCTGGGTTAGCACCCATGCCGGCGGCAGAAGGAACAAACCGAGCAGCGTGTTCAGCCAGCGGGTGGGAATCATCCATGGCTCGTCCTCCACGGCCGCGTTGCCGAGAAGTAGCCGGCGTTGCGTTCGCTGGTTGCGAGGTTTGCTGCGACGGCTGGGCACGGGCAATTCGTTTACTGTCCCTGACCGGAAACAGCAGCAACTATCAGTTCATGATCGGCGAAACGTCAGTCAGTTCCTTTGCAGCGGAAGCCTAATCAAAGCCGCACGAGCCAACAGCAAGCCGCCGCTAAGCCCGGCCCATGTAGCCGCCGGTGCGGGTATCGATCTTCACCAGCTCCCCTTCTTTGATGAAGAGCGGGACATTGATCACCTTGCCGGTCTCGAGCGTCGCAGGCTTCTGCACGTTGTTCGCACTGTCGCCTTTCACGCCTTCTGCCGATTCGGTGACGCGCAGATTTACGGATGAAGGCAGCTCCACCTGGACGGCTTTGCCTTCCACATACATCACTTCGACCTTCAGATTCTCCGAAAGGTAATCCTTGGCATCGCTGAGCAGCGCCTCATCGAGCGAGATCGTCTCGTAGCTCTCAGGGTCCATGAAATGGTAGCCTTGCTGATCCTTGTAGCTGAATTCCAGGGTCTGGCGCTGCATGTCCACGCTCTCGACCTTGTCCGTGGAGCCAAAGCGCACGTCGGCCGATTTCCCGGTGCCGATGTAGCGGATGATCGCCTGCACAAAAGCGCGCAGGTTTCCCGGAGTTCGGTGCTGCACTTCGAGCACGACGGCGACGTTACCGTTGTAGCGGATTGCCATGCCTTTGCGGAGATCGTTAGCGTGAGCCATAGGAAAGTGAGTGCGGTAGTTGGTTTGCTGTGCCGGGTGGGAAACGGGGCAGCGAATATTCACAATGCGCCTCCGGCTGGCAACTCTGCACTTCGGGCTGGGTTCGCGGCCATCTCCGGGGAGCGAACTCGTCTCGAGTGCTGGTTTCGCGTCTCGCGGAAACGAACTTCTCCTGCTCCTTGAGGCTGTCGCCAGATTGTAGAAAGTTCGTCATGGCGGGACGCCATCACCAGCACTCGGGAAAAGTGCGCTGCCCGGAATCTCGCCGAGACAATTACCCCCTTTACTCCGAAGGGGGAATGCTCCAGGGCTGCAGCGGGAGATCCGAATCACACCAGCTTCGATCTCGCGAGATCCTGCGAGTCCACGATGCCGATCGGCCGATCCTCCTGGTCCACTACGACAAGGTCGTCGATGCGGTGCTTTTCGAGGATCTGCAAGACTTCGACGGCGAGCTTATCGCCCGCAATGCGGATCGGATTTACCGTCAGAAATGTGCCGACCGTCTCCTCTCCGATCGCCGGATGAGTCGCGTAGTGGCGCGCAAAATCTCCGTGTGTGAAGATGCCGGCAAGCCGTCCCTCCTCGTCCACAGCCACGGCAGCGCCAGCGCGGCGTTTGGTCATCTCCTGCAAGACCTCGCAGACACGCATCGTCGGGACAACGACCGCCATCTGATCTGGACCGCGCATGATCTGGTGCACCTTCAGGAGCAGAGTGCGTCCGAGCCGACCGCCTGGATGAAATCGCGCAAAGTCGTCCTTCGTAAATCCCCGCGCTTCCAGCAGGACCATGGCGAGCGCGTCGCCGAGCACGAGCATCGCAGTGGTGCTGGAGGTCGGCGCGAGGTTCAGCGGACACGCCTCCTGCTCGACCCGCACGTCCAGGTGCAGGTGAGCATTTTTTGCGAGGAAAGAGCCGGCGTTTCCGGTGATCGCGATGATCTTCACATCGAAGCGCGCGAGTGCCGGGAGGATATTCACCAGCTCATCGGTTTCGCCACTGTAGCTCAGCGCGAGCACCACATCGCCATCGCTGACCACTCCGAGATCGCCGTGGAGCGCGTTCAGCGAGTTCAGAACCACAGCAGGCGAGCCGGTGCTCGTCAGCGTGGCGGCGATCTTTTCGCCGATGTGCCCGGATTTTCCGACGCCGCAGACGACGATCTTTCCCCGCTGCTCGACGCACCCGAGGAGCAGCTCGATCGCGCGGGAAAACGACTCGTCCAGGCGCTCCTCGAGACGTTGCACTTCCGCGAGTTCGAGGGCTATGACGTGACGGGCTTTCGCGATGTAATCCATCGCGGCGGACTCTAGGCGCAGAAAGCGCCGCTCGGAAGCACGATCAAAGCGCCTGTGGTCTACAACCGCGCAGCTTTCAATATCTGTGTCTCTATACTCTACTCAGGTAAGCTTCCCCTCGGCGCAGCTTCCTTCCTCCTCACGAAAGGCAAGGAGGAGTTTCTGCAGGCTGTCCAAAGCTTCGGACGCGTCGGAGCCGATCGCTTCGAGAACAATCCGCGCGCCGCAGTCGAGATTTGCGCTAAGCACTTCAAGAATACTCCCGCCTGAGAAGCAATCGTTGCCCCGGTGAATATTCACATCGCACTGGAAGCGTTGCACACAACGGACAAATTCCGCCGCAGGGCGTGCGTGCAGGCCTAGCTGGTTCACGATTTCGACTTCTCTCTGCATCTGAATCACACGATAGGTGAGCAAAGCCGACAATCGAGTGACGATCGCTACCTCCTCCATCTTTCATGGCCGACTCTGATACGCCGCTCAGCCGAGAAGAGGCAGCCGGGGAAGATCAACCTGTCGTCGGCGCTTACGTGGTGACGTTCCTCAAGCCGGAGATGCTGCACATCTACCGGCAAATCACAGCGTTGCAGCGGTATCGGCCTATTGTCTTCGCTCAGAAGCGGGAAAATGCCGACGCGTTTCCTTTCGAGGATCTCGTGCTGCTCCCCAAGCCATCAACTCACGCCCTTCGACGCATCTGGCAGAAGCAAATCCTTCGTCGCCCGATCACGATCTACCGAGGGGAAGCACGGAGTATTTTGGCGGCTTTGCATGAACGTGGCGCTCGTCTTCTCCATATTTACTTCGGCCACATTGGCGTCCATCTGCTGCCGTTGCTGGAAATTGCCGATCTGCCGGTGATCGTCTCCTTTCACGGAGCAGATGCGCAGGTCGGCATGGAGAAACCAGCCCATTTGGTCCGCACTCAACGGATGCTCAAGCTGGCCACCCGGCTGCTCGTGCGTTCGCAGTCGCTCGCGGAGCGGCTCATCGCGCTAGGCGCCGACCCGGCCAAGATCCGACTTCACCGGACCGGTA
>DASVRY010000306.1:0-4622 GCA_036388395.1 Chthoniobacteraceae bacterium | reverse complement strand
CTGTCGCAGAGCGGAGCGGAGGCCGTTGGGAAAATCAGCAAAGTCGGAGCCGAGTTCCCGCTGATTGAAGGTCGCACGCTTGTGCTGATGGAGGAACTCGATCGGATCCTCGAGCGTCACCACGTGCACCGCCTGAGTTTCGTTGATCTCGTTGAGGATTGCAGAAAGCGTCGTGGTCTTGCCGCTCCCGGTCGCGCCCGTGACGAGGATCAGGCCGTTCCGCTCGCGGCAGACATCTTTGAAGATCGGCGGGAGACTCAGTGACGCGATCGACGGCATTTCCGTCTGCGACTTGCGCATCACGATCGAGAAATTCCCGCGCTGCCGGAAGATATTTACGCGGAAGCGGGCAAGGTCGCCGAGCGCATAGCTGCAGTCGCAGGCGCCTCGGGTGAGCAGTTCGCGCAGGAGGCGCTTGTCATTGCCGACGATGTTCAGCGCCATGCGCTCGGTCTGATAGCGCGTGAGCGCCTTCACGTACGGCGGCACGTGCGCGGCTTTGAGCTCACCATAGCTCTCCACCTGGAAAGGTCGGCCGACGGTGAAGATGAGATCCGAGATGCCTTGATGCGTCTCCAGCATCGAGGCGAGCACGAGGTCGAGTTCAGCTTTGCGCATGAAAAAGTGGGTGAGCCGAGCCGAGGCCGAATGTGATTAATCCTCGAAGTCGTCGGGAGGATTCTTGAGGAAGACGCGGAACTTCTTCTTATCCATCGCCTTCTCGTAGGCTTCTTCGGGAGCGATGCGTGCGGCGCGCAGGTGTTCCATGATCGCGTCGTCGAGCGGCTGGTTGCCCTTCTTTTTGCCGACCTGCATCATGCCCGGGATCTGGTGGGTCTTGGCTTCGCGGATGAGGTTGCCGATCGGGTTGTCGACCACGAGGACCTCCAGCGCGGCGACTCGGCCCGGCTTGTCGATGCGCTTGAAAAGGTTCTGCGCCACGACGCCTTTCAGCGATTCCGACAAGCTGGCGCGGATCTGGTTCTGCTGGCCGGCGGGGAAAACGTCGATGACGCGATCGATGGTTTTCGGTGCGCTCGGAGTGTGGAGCGTGCCGAAGACGAGGTGACCGGTCGCCGCTGCGGTCAGGGCGAGATCGATCGTCTCCAGATCGCGCATTTCACCGACGAGGATAATGTCCGGATCTTCACGCAGCGCACCACGCAGAGCCGAAGCGAATGACTTGGTGTGCATGCCGACCTCGCGATGGTTCACGAGGGATTGCTGACTCTTGTGCACAAACTCGATCGGGTCCTCGACCGTGATAATGTGATCCTTCCGATGCAAATTCGCGTAATCGACCATCGCCGCAAGCGTCGTGGATTTGCCTGAACCCGTTGGCCCAGTCACGAGCACCAGACCTTTTTTCAGCATGGAGAAACGTTTCAGCACGGGCGGCAGACCGAGCTCTTCAGCTGTCAGAATTTTGCTCGGGATCAGACGGAAGACCGCTGCGATACCGTTCTTCTGATTGAGAAAATTTGCGCGGTAACGAGCGAACCCGGGATACTCGTAGCCAAAGTCGACATCGCCCGTTTCCTCGAAGGTTTTGATCTTCTGCTCCGGTGCGATTTCGTAAACGAGCGCTTTCAGATCGTCGTTCTCCAGTGGCGGCATATCGACACGCACGAGTTCGCCGTGGATGCGCAGCATCGGGGGATTCCCCGTGGAAAGGTGAAGGTCAGAAGCGTTCTGCTCCTTCATGAATTTGAAAAACGAATCGATGCGAGCCATATCTCGGCGGTGAGATAGCTAGTGGAGTGCCACTAAAGAGGGTTCGTGTTCGGGAAGCGGAAAACGCTGAAGGCTGAGCGTGATCTTCCGAACCTTCGACGTTGGATGTTCGGCGTTTTCTGTCTCAACCGCGTCACTGCGCCTCCGCGGATAGAGAGGAAACTCAACATCGAACCTCCAACGTTCAACATCCAACATCGAAGGCAGAGAACGCGTTGCGCCACGCTTCCGGACTTCGATGTTGGATGTTCGAAGTTGAACGTTGGATGTTCAGCGCCGCAGGCTCGGTCGCCGGTCGAAAGGTGTGCGGCATCAATGGGGATCAGAAAACGCCGAACGCGGAACGCCCAAGGCCGAAGTCAGACACCCGCGCGCGAATGAGCGCCGGCGGTTCTCCCCATGAGTTAGCCCGACTACAACACCCGCCGCTCGCCTGTCTTCTCCGCCTGTAGCGTATCCAGCGTCGAGCGGATCTGCGTGAGCAGCTTTTGCTGCGTGTAAGGCTTTGGAATAAACCCACGCAACCCTTTGGCCAACATCCCGCGGAGGCGCTCCTGCTCGGCAAAACCGCTGCTCAGCACCACCGGCACCTTGGGGTTGATCTGGAGCAACTCCGTAAAGACATCCGAACCGTCCATCACTGGCATCGTGAAGTCCAAAATGATCAGCGCGATTTGATCCTGCGCCTTGCGATACAGGTCGATCGCTTGAAAGCCGTCCTTCGCTGTGAGCACGCGGTAGCCTTCATCGGCGAGCACACGTTGCGCGAGTAGCGTTACAAAGTCCTCATCGTCGACGATCATGACCAACTCGCGTGGTCCCGAGGAGTTGAAGATCTTCAGCTCGCCGCCGCGCGCAGCACCCTGGGCAATCGCCGTTGGTGGGAAGAGCTGCGGTGTGGCCGGAGCTGGCGGAGCCGATGGAAGCGGCGGGGCGCTCGGCGAGTCCGCGCTATAGCCGCCAACCCGGTCGACCATCATCTTGGTCACCTTGGTCGCTCGTTCGACGCCCGTGCGCAGAATTGAGAAGTATTTCTCACCATCCGAGGTCTTCGGACTCAGCGACTCCAGGAGCTGACTCGACTCCGAGATCACCTGGAGCAGATTGTTCAGCTCGTTTGCGGTCGATTTGACCCAACGAATCTCCTCAGTATCGAGCATAAGAGGAGGAGGGCTGGAGAGAAGAGCCTAGACGCTCTCGTCGCGGCAAGCCCACCAGACGCAGCCCAGGAGAGCAGTCGAAACAAGAGTAAACATCCCTAAAGTCAGCATAAGTGCGCGTGTAGTGCAGCATCGATGCCAGATGGTCAACATGATTCGTGCCGGAAGCGTTCAAATCGTCACACCGAAGAAGTCGTGGAAGACTGCCCGGTAGACCTCGAGCTTCATCTCCGGGAGCCAGTGCAGGCGGAAATGGCTCGGCTCGATCCACATAAAGGCGCGGAATTCGGGCTCTTTCGTGGCCACATTGATCCGCGAATCCGGCGCAGTGAAGTCGCAGAGAAAGTAATGCTGTTCCTTGCCGTGGAAGCCTTTCTTCATCCGTCCGTTGCCAAATTCGTAACGGTACGGCCCTTTCCGGAGCCGCACCTGATAATCGTCCGGCACGAGCCCGATCTCCTCCCAGAGCTCACGACTGAGCGCCTGTTCCTGCGTTTCGCCCTCGTCGATTCCGCCTTGAGGAAATTGCCATGCACCGGGCACGTTTAGCCGTTCACAGACGAGGATTTGCCCGCCTGCGTTTTGCAGAATGGCCGCGACATTCGCCCGGTATTTCATTTGAGTGACTTTGATGGATCCCAAACTCCTGCGGGTGCTAATCCCGGTCGCGCTTCTCACCGGCGCTGTCTATCTCGTGCTGCTCTGGCAGCCCGGGCGGCAGGTGCGGTTGCATCAGGCGAATTTCTTTCGCGCGCTCGAGAAGCGGGACGCTGTCCGAGCCGCGGAGTTCATGAGCGCAAGCTATGCGGATCGCTGGGGCCATGACAAAGAATTTGTCGTGCGGGAATCACGCGAACTCTTCCAGCACTTCGTCGCCTTCAAGATCGTGCACGAGGAGCGTTACCTCCGCCCCGGCACCGGTGAGATGACGCTCGCGACAAAGATCACGCTCACGGGCACCGGCAGCCCCATTGCCGACTACGCGAAGCAGCGTGTGGGAGCTTTGACCGAGCCGTTCCTCTTTCGCTGGAAAAAGCAGAGCTGGAAGCCGTGGGATTGGCAGCTTGTGAGTTTCGACCAATCACAGCTCGAGCTGCCGAACTTGCCATAAACTCGTCCGCGCCTCCGAACTGCGCTGCTCACATCTCGCCCCTCCCGTTCTCCCATGAAAACACTTCTCCTGCTCGTCCTCATCACGGCCACGGCTGCCCTCGGTCAGGCGCCAGCGCCTGCGCCGACCGGCACACCCACCGATCCAGCCAATCCGCAGACGAACCTGGCGCTCCTGCGCTGCAAGCTTCCAGGCGGCACTTACAGTGTGGCGGTCCGAGCGATCATCGCGGTGAGCACACACGAGTATCTCGTCGACGGCGCGGTGCGGGTGACGGAGGTTAATATCGACACGGCGGGTTCGCTCGTTGCGAGATTCTACCATCTCGAGCCAGCGACGCCGACCGGGCCCGTGCCGCTCACGAAGACCCTCCAGGACCGCGCCCAGGAGCTGCTCAACCAAGGATCCGAGAAAGTCGGCCTCGATACATGGAAGAAGGTCGTGAAGAACTATCCCACGACAACGCACGCGCGGACGGTGGAGTACCGGCTCGATACGAAAGAGCAGCTCACCAAGATCTTCGAGGCCGCGGATGAAGCGCTCCGGCTGCAGCGCGGGAAGAACCTAAAAATCGAGTAGCGGCGGAAGGGGAGGCCTGCGGCGCCGCACGGTGAACA
>DASVRY010000305.1:0-4438 GCA_036388395.1 Chthoniobacteraceae bacterium | reverse complement strand
CGCGAGATCGAAGAGGCGCAGCCAGACGCGTTAATTCTTATCGACTACCCGGGCTTCAATCTTCGCCTGGCTAAAGCCGTCCGCGGCCGGCTGCCGCGGGTGAAGATCATTTACTACATCAGCCCGCAGGTGTGGGCCTGGAACCGCGGACGGATCCCAAAGATGGCCCGCCATCTCGATCTGATGCTCTGCATCTTTCCGTTTGAGCAGCCGCTCTACGAGGCGTCCGGACTGAAAACGATGTTCGTCGGGCATCCGCTCATCGATGCGCTCGCGCCGAAGGTCACAGGAGCGGCCCGTGATCCACAGCTCGTCGGGCTCTTTCCAGGTAGCCGGGAGAAGGAGGTGCGCCGCATCTTTCCCACGATGATCGAAACCGCACAGCGGCTGGGGTCCGCAGATCCATCGCTCTGCTTCGAAAGCGCGGCCGCTAGCGAACCAATGGCTGCCCTCATGCGGGAGCTGCTGCGGGCTGCGGGCAAGGACGAACGCTGGTGCGAAGTGCGAGTGGGCACCTCCCAGCAGTTGATGCAGCGCGCCGCGGTGGGAATGGTGGCTTCCGGCACCGCAACGCTTGAAGCGGCCTACTTCGGCATGCCCCTCGTCATCCTGTATAAGGTCGCGTGGCTCACCTGGGCGGTCGGCAAACGACTTGTCCGCGTGCCCTTCCTCGGAATGCCAAACATCCTCGCGGAGCGTGAGATCGCCCGCGAATTTCTCCAGGAGGCTGCACAGCCGGCCGCCATTGCCGAGGAGTTGCTCCGGTTGTTGCGGGACCCAGCAGCGCAGGAGAAAACTCGCGGCGAGTTGCGCTCGGTTATTTCCAGACTTGGCGAGCCCGGCGCCGGTGTCCGCGCGGCGCAGGCAGTGTGCTCGCTGCTCGCTGCGCCTGCCCGATGAAAAGCGCCGCTGCTCCTGCACGCGATCTCTCGCCGCGATTTGTGCGCGCGATGATCGGCTTCATCGTGCTGCTGTTTCTCGTTCGGAACCTCCCGTGGCACCTCGATAATTACGATCAGGCAAAGCAGGCCTTCACCTCGTTCGAGATGGTCCAGGAGGGCAACCTCTGGTTCCAACACACCCCGTCCGGTCGCGTCGCGACCAAGCCGCCGCTGGCCGGGTGGATCTCCACCGGGCTCTACTTTCTGATGGGCGGCAATTGGTGGGATGTCGCGTGGCGCATCCCGCCGCTGGCGAGTGCGCTGCTCCTGCTCTGGCTGCTCTGGCGCTCCGGCACTGCCTTGCTCGACGGGAGTAATATCGGTGGCCTGATCGCCGCCGGCGCCTTTGGGCTGAACGCCTTTTCGCCCCGACTCGCGACGCTCGTCCGCACGGACATGATGCTCACGCTGCTCATTTTTCTCACTGGATGGCTCATCTGGAAAAAAGTGCGGAGCGGCGAGCCATGGAGCGCCCGGGAGCGATGGATGCTCTGCCTGCTCGTGCTCGGCTCGATGCTAACCAAAGGCCCAATCGCGTATGCATTCCTGCTCCCAGGCTTGGTGGCGTTCGCGTTCCTAACCAAGGGATTTCGTTTAGCTAATCACTCCTGGAGCGGCTGGTGGACCTGGCTCCTGCCACTCCTCGCGTTTGGCGCGTGGGCCTGGATCGGCATGCGGCTCAGCCCGGAATTCTACGACCAGGTCGTGCAAAAGGAATTCCTCGGGCGGTTCACGGTAGGCGAGAAAGCGGTGCACAATAATCAGATCGTCCTCTTTTATCTTGGGCATTTGCTACTGCGTCTCGCGCCTTGGAGTTTGCTGCTCCTGGCCTGCTTGGCGGTGAAGGAGGTGCGTGCTGCGTTTCGCACGGATCGCGAGCTGCTCTGGCTCGCGTGCTGGACGCTGGGTGGCTTGATCTTCATGTCGCTTGTTCCGTCGAAGCGCTTTGATCGAATCCTTCCGGTGGTGCCGCCGCTCTGCATGCTCATCGTCGCCATGGCTCGCCATCTGCCGCAATTGCACTGGCGTGGAACCCCGCTGCGGAAGCTAGCCATGTGGTCAGCAGTAATCGCGTGCCTCGCGAGCGGTGCCTATGCGGGTGCGGAGCTCTGGAAAAATGTGCGGGACGATCAAGGCGGCCTCGCGCGGTTCGGACGGCAGGTCGCGGAGCACACCGATGGCCGTGCTGATCGCCTCGCGGTGATCAGCGGAAAGGATGAAGGCCTGCTGCTTTACACAAACCAAACGCGCTTCACGCGCACCGAGGATGCGATCGACCAGTGGCGTTCAAACGCGATTGATTGGTTGGTGCTCCCGCTCAAGGTGTATGAAAAGGAGGCTGAGAAGCTCGCACCCTTCGACAAGATCGCTGAGGTCCCCAAGCTCCCGGAGAAAGGCAGCGGCTACGCCTTCCTCGGACGTTCTAGGTCGCCTGCGGCGCACGAGGAGCACAAGCAATCGCCTCTTGAGGGCGAAGACCTGAACAAGTAGAGGATGGGCGTGCAAAAAAAAATGCGCGAGATGCTGACAAGGCTGAAAAACGCCCCCGGTCTCAGCGAACACGAAAAGATCCTGTTCGCGAGGAGCCTCTCGGCGACTCCGGACGAACGGTGGGAGATGCACGTGAACTTCCTCCGCTCGCACGGCTTGTATTCGCACTCCGAGAGGAAGGCATTCGGTTTCAAATCGCCGGGATGAGCGCAGCGGTGCTTCAAGGAGCACCTGCGACCACGCTGGATACAGATATTTGGGTGGACCTGCCCGAGCGGCAGTACGTGCGGCTCCTCACGATCTGCAAAAAACAGGGAGCTGAAATCCTCGCCAGAACTGTGGTCGCGCTCTCGGACGACAGCCTCGTGAATTTTCTCCTCCGCGTGGATGGGCTCAAATCTTTTGCGGAAGAGGCAAAGCGAGCGGTGAAGGTGAAATGGCTTGGAACCACCGTTCTCGTGCTGCCGCTTGCCAGCCTGATTAAGAGCAAAGAGTTTCTTCTGCGAGAGAAGGACATCGCACATCTGCCGCTTCTGCGTACCACTCTGAAACTGCTGCAGGCAAACAAGAAAAACTGACGTCCCGGGTGCTGGTTGCAGCCTCGCTGCAGCGAACTTTTCTCCAGCAACAATCTCGAGAAAAATGCATGCGAGTCTTGGTGGCGAGATGGGGACAGCGTCAATCAGCGACTCGACGCCCACGCCAGCACGGTGAAGACTGCACGAACATGGACCTCAAGGAACTCTCTGCTCTATGGGCGCCCTGGCGCGTCGAATACTTCTCGAAGAAGGCCACGCCTGACTTTCTTCGCGAAGCTGCACAGACCACGGACGACGCAGCGCATTTCGTCGTCGCGCGTCGGAAGAGCTGCTTCCTGCTCATGAACCGCTACCCCTATGCCGTGGGTCACAT
Organism: Chthoniobacteraceae bacterium; assembly: GCA_036388395.1. Classification (GTDB taxonomy): domain Bacteria; phylum Verrucomicrobiota; class Verrucomicrobiia; order Chthoniobacterales; family Chthoniobacteraceae; genus DASVRY01. The sequence goes on along the minus strand of DASVRY010000305.1, from coordinate 1,094 downwards.
GATGGCGGTGCCGTATCGGCAGGTTGCAGATCTCGAGGAACTCACCGACGGCGAGCAGCTCGATCTGCTCGGTCTTGCCATTCATGCGCAGAAGCTCCTCCGCGCCACGGTCAGCGCGCAGGGATTCAATGTCGGGCTGAATCTCGGGAAATGTGCGGGCGCAGGGGTCGCGGATCACCTGCATCTCCACATCGTCCCGCGGTGGGAAGGGGATAACAACTTCATGCCTGTGCTTGCCGACACACGCGTTTTGCCAGAGGCGCTCGAACAGCTCTACGCCCGACTCATGAACGTAGAAGCTACCACTGGATGACCGCCGATACGCACGCCTCGCTTCGCACGAAAATAGGCGAAATCAGCGAGCGCCACGGCTGCGAGGCTGTCGGCGTATCGGTCCACGATTTCGCGGATGGCAGCGACTTCTCTCACCACGGCGAAGAATGGTTTCACGCGGCGAGCACGATCAAAGTTGTGCTCCTCCTCGCGCTCTACAAAGCCGCGGAGAACGGCAGCGTTCGGCTCGATGATCGGCTCCATGTGCGCAATCGTTTCCGCAGCATCGTCGACGGCTCTCCCTATCGCATTGGCGGTGATCGCGATGGCGATAGCCTCGTCCATCGGCACATTGGCCGCTCGATGAAGCTGACCGATCTGGCGCATGCGATGATTACCCGGAGCAGCAACCTCGCGACGAATCTATTGCTGGAATTTATTGGCCTGGAAAACATCCAGCGCACCCTGCACGAGGCAGGCCTTGACGAGTTGAAGCTCGTGCGCGGCGTGGAGGATCAACCCGCTTACGACAAGGGCCTAAACAACGAGGCGACGGCGAACGGTCTCGTGAAGTTCTTCCGGCTTCTCCGCGAAGAGGGTGTCCTCAGCCAGACTACACGGGAGCAGATGCTCGCGATCCTTTTAGCGCAAGAGTTCAACAGCATGATCCCCGCGCGCCTGCCACGAACGGCGCAGGTCGCGCACAAGACGGGTGAGATTTCGACTCATTGCCACGACGCGGGTCTCGTTATTTTGCCGGAGCGCCCGCCGTACGCATTGGCCATCCTCACGAAGAGCCCGGCCAAAGCGGATCAACGCTC
>DASVRY010000304.1:0-7491 GCA_036388395.1 Chthoniobacteraceae bacterium | reverse complement strand
CGTCCCTCCGAAACGGACTTCATCTAATGGAACGCACCTCGCCTGCTGTCGTCGCAAGAGGGAAGTTCGTGCTGGCGAGACGTCAGCACCAGCACTCGGGACGAGTGCTCTCCCCGGAACTCTTGCGCAACACCTACCCTGGCCGGCTAGGTCGAGCAGGGGCTGATTCAAACCTGCCGCGAACGACGCTACTGGGCCGCCGGTGAGGCGGACTCAGGAGCTGGCGCAGACGGCGCTGGCGCAGGGGCTGGAGCAGATTCCGTTGGCGCAGGCGCTGGCGCAGATTCGATTGCGGGAGCTGCCGGAGCGGGAGCATCACCCGTCGGCGGTGGTGTTGTCGGGCTGGTCGCGCCGGGCGCCGGTGCCGCTGGAGCATCAGGCGAAGCTGGTGCTGCTCCCTCTGCTGGCGGGTTGCCTGGAGCTGCAGGCGCAGTTGATTCGAGAGCTGGCTCGCCGGGAGCAGGAGTGATGGCCGCAGGATCGCCCAATGCTGGCGCTGGAGTCGCTGCGGGTGCGGGTGCGGTGGTGGGCGCGCTCAGCTTTTGCTGCACTGCACTGCCGCCGCCATTGCGGCCTTGCTGCACGAAGAGCCAGGAGAGAGTCAGCGCCAAAACGAAGAAGATCCCGCCGAGCCAGCGGGTAATCGTCTGGAGCACGTTCGTGGTTTGCGCGCCGAACAAATTGTCCGTCATGCCGCCGCCAAATGCTGCGCCGAGGCCTTCGTTTTTCGGCCGCTGCATGAGCACCAGCAGGATGATCAGCAACGAGACGAGCACGTTGATGACCAGCAAAATATTAATCAAAATCGACATGAGGGCGGCGAATATGCGGGAAAGGTGCCGGGGTGTAAAATGGAAGTTTGCACGGCGCGACTGAAGGTCGTCCTCGTCCTCCTACTCCTACTCGTCCTCGAAAGATCTTTGAGAGAACGCCGAGCGTCGAACGCCAAAGGAAGAGTCAGGAGGGCGGCTTTCCTTGCCTCTGGAACCCGCCACCAGCTGGGGAAGCTTGGGCTTACTAGAACTGCGTTATCCGCTCTGACGCGCGGAATGCGACTGCATTCTTCGCCACTGCCAGTTGACCCAGCCGTGCGTCGAGATACTCCGCGGCTCCGCGGGCTGCGCGGCCGAGTTCGGTCTCGCTGCCGAGCTCGTCCGAGAGCTCGTTGAGGATATTTAGCGCTTCAGGCCGCTGCGTGTCCGCGAGCGCCTGAATCGCCGAGAGGCGGTAAACGTGACCGGTCTGCGCCTGACGCGCCCATTTTGGCAGCATCTCGAGAGCGACCTTTGGATAAAACCGGGCGATGCCGTAGAGCGCATAATGCCGGGTGCTGGGATCGCCCGAGAGCAGCTCCGTCTTCCAGAAATCCCACTCTGTCTCGGCGCTGATCCCGTAGTAACGCATTGCGGTCGCGCGGGCGAGCGGGTCGATCATCGACTCGATCTTGAGCTGCGGGTCGATCGTCATCGCTACCGAGGCGTCAGGGACGCCGATTTCGCGAAGCGCGGTGAGCGCGGTCACGATGTCGTAGCTTTCCACGCGAAACGCGTCGGTGTTGAAGCGGCTCTTCAGCCCTACGGTGGACGGGGTGAATTTTGAGACAGCATTGAGCGGCAGGTTCTCTGTGAGCGCGAGGACCGCGGTCTGGATCGCGCCGGGAGAAAGCTCCATGCGCGTCTGAAGGTGCGCGAGCAAGGCTGCAATGCGCGGTGGCTGGCTGTAGCTGAGAAGATACACGGCATCCGCGACCTTGTTACTCGAGCGGGTCGCAGCGGTGTGGATGGAAAATTGGATCGTCTCTCCGGCCGCGGCTTCGGCTTCGACGGGGCGCACAATCACGATCTGGTTTTTGCCGGAAGCGAGCATCTGACCGGCCTCAGCTTTGATTTTGAGAGGCCCAGAAGTGAGATTGGTCAGTTTTGCGTCAAGCCGCTGGCGCCCATTGCCTGCGAATTCCACCTTGATTGCACCCTGCTCAACCGCCGTTTGCAGCTCCAGTGGCTCAACTACCTTGGGCGCCTCCGGCGCTGACGCTGCGGCCGCAGCCTGCGTGGGGGGAGCGGCGGGTGCCCCTGCCGTGGCGCTCCGGGAGCTGGGCCAGAGGGTGGAGATTCCCACCACAAGGGCGGGAGCGAGCAGCACGCAAAGGGCTTTCTTGTTCATAGGGCGAGAAGAGCAGGAGCAGCGCGCGCGCCAGCGGCTCGAAAAATCTTGAGCCAAGCGCCCCTGCAGTCGACCTTCCAAGCCATGAGAGGCTACTCCGACTTCGTCGACCGCATCTTTGTGCATGATGACCTCCTGCGAAAGCTCGTCCCGACCGAGCCGTTCGATCGGGAGCTCGTGCGCCGAGTCAAAGCCGCCGATGACGCCACCGTCAGTGGCGGCCGCGCGATCACGGAGCCGGAGCATTTCAAGTTGGTGCGTGGCGCCTTGCTCTACGTGTTGGATGCGATTGACGAGGCACACCGGATCTTTCAGGAAGCGCCAGGCGACCTCGGCTCCTATTGGCACGGCATGATGCACCGGCGGGAAGGCGACTTCGATAATGCCCGTTATTGGTTCCGTCGCGCCGGTGTGCTGCCGGTTTTTGCCGAGATCCACCGGATGGCGAGTCAACATTCGTCGACCATGGCGCGGCAGCTAAACTGGGATCCCTACCTTTTCACGGGAGAATGTGAGCAGGCGCGCTTCGGCGCGGAGGAGTTGACGAAGGAACTTGCCGCGATGCAGCAGGAGGAATTTTACGCGCTTTTTGATTATTGCTGGCGTCACAGCGGGCTGGAGAAAGGGTGACCAGTCGTCCTCGTTCTCCTACTCGTCATCGTCCTTGGAAAGCCGGGTGAACAACATCCAACGTTCAACATCGAACATCCAACATTGAAGTAGGAATCTGTTGATCGCGCGCTTTTGAAGCTCACGGCTGAACCTGGAACTCGCAGGTGGAGCCGTCGTCGAACGAGCGGTCGTCGAACGAGCGGGAAATTCGAGGACGAGGTCCGAGTAGGAGGACGGTTAAAGCGCCCGCGCTCTTACTTCAGCGCGATCGGCTCGCCCGGAGTCGGCGTGAGGATCTCGCTCTCGGGTAAATCGGCGCTCAACGTCTGGCGGAACCACTCGATCGCTGGCACGTCCCCGTGCACCAGGATCACCTGCTTGGGCCGGACTTTGTTCACGTAAGCGCGAATGCTCTCGCGCGTCGCGTGGCCGCTGAAATTGAATCGCTCCACTTTGCACTTCAGCTCCTGCGGCGGGAACTCAGGACTCACCTGCACGGTGTCGCCCGGCGCGGCACGAAGAAGCTTGCCCGCGACCGACTCTGGATCGGAGTATCCGACGAAGATCAGCGAGTGTTTGGGATCGCTAAGCACGTGCCGGGCGAAAGTGTTCGAGAGCGTCTTCTCCGTCATCATGCCGCTGGAGAGCGCATAGATCCGGTTCGGTTTCATCGGCAACGCGTGCGCCTGCTGACCGGCCACCACGAAAGGCGCTACCGCATCGAGGAGCTGAAGGTCGTGATGCTTCCGCGGTGTGTGATGAGCGAGCTTGTCAAAAATTTCGGTGAGCTTCGCCCCGAGGCCGCCGATGTAGATCGGGCAATCTTTTCGGAGCAACCCGCGTCGCCGGAAATCGTAGAACATCGCGAGCAGCTCCTGCGTTTTTCCGAGCGCAAAGAGCGGGAGCAACACGCCGCCGCCACGATCGAACGCGTCGCCAATTGCTTCGAGCAACCGCAGTTCCTCCGCAGCGCGGGTAAATCCTTCCGGTGCAGCTCGATCCCCGCGCGTGGTCTCAATGATCAGCACGTCGAGCGGCTCCTCTGGGAAACGCGCAGCCTGCATGATCGTCTGGTCGTCGAAATTGACGTCGCCGGTGTAGAAAATCTTCCGGCCATCGGCGCGAATCAGCGTCCCAACCGAGCCGAGGATGTGGCCCGCATCGAAAAACTCGAAGCTGACATCGGCCTCTTCGCTCATGTGCAGCCGCTCCCCCGTAATATCGAAGCGCTGATGGAGCGGCACGCTTTGCCAGCGGCGCGTGACACCATCGATCTCGCGGTGGGTGAAAAGCGGATAGTTGGCGATGCCTTCCTCCTTCTTTTTCAGCATCACGTTCACCGAATTGTGCAGCATCACGTCACTGAGCTGACGCGTCGCCTCGGTCATGAAAACCTTGGCGCGCGGCTGACGGCGCATGAGCACCGGCAGCGAGCCGACGTGATCCTGATGCGAATGCGAGAGCACCACGGCATCGACAGAATCATCGGCGAGCAGCGCGTGATTCGGCAAAGCGGCTGCCCCATCGATCTTCGGGTGGAGCCCCGAGTCGAGCACGATCTTCCGCCCGGCGGCTTCGAGCACGTAGCTATTGGCGCCGATTTCAACTTGGCGCGTGAGATTGGTAAAGGTGAGAGCCCCCATTCCTAGCCGCGCAAGATCGCTGTCACCCCAAGGTTTGGCAATGCCTTTCGGGAAAAGACCCGATCTGCCTACTTCGCCCCCTGCGGCAGCCCGGGAGTGACGAGTCGGAAAAGAGCGACGAAAACGGCCAGCCCAGCTGGAAGCACGATCGGCACCCACATCAGCGTGGCGCCAAAAACCACCAGCGCGATCATCACATAGGCCACGAGCAAAACCGCGCAGGCGACCACGGTTCGCGCCTTTGACCAACGTGGCACGAAGCAGCTCGCGATCATTACCGCGCCGAGCAGCGCGAAGTCGAACCAGACCGGCACCCGCTTGATGAAAGAGCGGCCCTGGATCGTCGCGATGGCGCGGGAGAAAAGCTCGCCTGTTGAGCCAAGGCGATTGGCGCCAAGCCGCAGCACGCGCGAATCGGGATCGGTCCGCGAGAGAAGCAGCATGCGACCATTGAGGATGGTCGGTGAGACGATCGTTGTGCGTTGGGCATCCGCTTGGGCGCTGGCGAGGACGAGTTCATCGAAGCCACAGCGGCCCCGTGCGGCGCCAAAATCGACGCGCATCCGGCCAAAAGCATCGATTGGGATATCGAGCCGATCCGCGAGCGTGACCTGCCGACCAGCGGTCACCGCAACGTCGTCGGGGGTGAGTTTTTCCCAGAGAAGAATCGACTGGAGGACAAAGCTCGGCACCACCTGTCCCCGGTATCGCAGGAGGAGGGGCACAGTGCGGTGCGTGCCCTGTTCCTGCACGAGATTCGTGAAACCGGTTGCGCCGGCGAAGCGGAAATCCTCTTCCGCCTGCACCTCGATTGCGGTGAATTCCGGGATCGAGCTCACGTCACCAGCGATACGGCGGATGATCGGCGTCTCGGCCAGCGGAGGCACTTGCGTGGGATCTTCCGGATAACCAAGCTGCGCGCCGAGGAGCAGGCGCGGGGCACGGAGCACGTGTTCACGCAAGATTTTCTGATACTGCGGAAGCTTCACCTGTTGGTCGCTACTGAACTTCCGCGGATCCCACTGCAGCACTTCATCAGTCGCGAGCAGCTCCGGCTGAAAGGCGCTCGCTGCCTGGAAGAAGAGTGCGAAGTCGAGCGGCGTCCAAGGCCAGGCGTGTCCACGGAGGCTGCTCTCGTTGATCTCCACGAGCGTGACTGGCGCAGGCGCTTCCTTGCGCTGGCTGTTCATCGCGAGGAAATCGGCAAAACCCTCCTCCAGCGCATCGGCTGGCGCCTGGCGCGACTCGCGCATCAGGAACAAACCGACGAGCAGCACGAGGATCATGAGCTGGGCGCCGCTGCGAAACATGGGGGCGCAATTAGAAGGAATCCGCGCGCGAGGGAAAGCGGAAAGGAACGGGCGTGATTGGTGAGAGGTGAATGGTGATTGAGGGAGGAAGAGCAGAACCGCAGCGACCAATCACCATTCACCTCCCACCAATCACGCAGCCAAAAGAAATCCGCCAGAGAGCTACGACAAAGAGGGTCGGACTACCGTTGCTACCTTCCGGTCCTGGCGGGGTTCGTCTGCCCGCAATCCATAGTCCCTGGCGGAGGACGCGCACTATGCGGCAGCGCGAGCCGAACACAACCGAATTTGTTCTGAAAAATCCGTGAAACCGCTTGCCATGCGAAAACATCGTGGCTTTAAGTGCCCGCACTAAATTTGCGGCGAGAACTCGCTGCACCCCCTCAGTTGTTAATACATTCCCCGATTCCCTGACTTTATATGGCTAAAGCTCTGCTCCTCCTGTCTGTCGTCCTGATGCTCGTGACGGCGGGCCTTGGTTTTGCGACCAAAGGCAAGATCTCGACTCTGCAGGGCAACCTGAGCGAGACACGCCAGAATCTCACCGCCGCGACCGCGAGCGCCAACTCTGCCAAAGCGGCCCAGAAGCGCGCTGAAGAAGACCTTACGGCAGCAAAGACGACCATCGAAGAGCGCGAAACAGCGTTGGCCGCACAGAAAGCGGAAATGCAGACGCTGACCACGAGCTTGGCTGACGCAAAAACAGCCGCAGACGCGAGCGCCAAGCAAGTCACTGACCTCGAAGCTAAGCTGGCGAGCATGACGACAGGGAACAGCACCAATCCGGACCCAACCCTCGTCAACCCGCTCCAGGCGGATCTCGATCGCACCAAGGCTGAACTCGCTGAAGCTCGTCAGGTGCAGGAAACTCTCAACGCCCGCGCCACTGAAGCAGAAGGCAAGCTCGCTGGTGTCGAGCGTCAGGTGCAGGAGTACAAGACCAATTATGTGCAGCCTGGCCTCCAAGGCCGCGTCCTCGCCTACAATCCCGGCTGGAACTTCGTCGTGCTGAACATCGGTGATCGTCAAGGCCTCAAGGCCAACACCTCGATGATCGTCGTGCGCAATGGCCAGCAGGTGGCTCGCCTCCGCGTCACATCGGTCGAGCCAACGCAGGCCATCGCCGACGTCATTCCCGGCAGCCTGCCTCGTGGTGGCACAGTGCAGCCCGGCGATACGGTCGTGCATCAAGGCGTCCGCCGCTAAGGCGCTGCGCTTCTATCTTCTCAGGATGCGAGTGCTCAGCCTGCTCCTGCTTCTCGGCAGCACCTTGTGGCTACCCGGCTGCGCGAGCAGTGAGCCAGAGGATCCAAACCGCGTGAGCACCATCCCGTGGAACCGGCCGGAGCGGTGGGAAGGCCAGGGTCCGCTCGGCGGGTTCGCTCCTTCGACGCAGTAGCGGCATCGCCGCTTCAATTCCTCGCAGCTCAAGTGAAGCCGCGCATCCTCGTCATCCGTGGCGGGGCGATTGGCGACTTCATTCTCACGCTCCCGGCGATCAGGCTTCTGCGGGAAGCTTTCCCGGGAGCACATCTGGAGATACTCGGATACAAGCACATCATCGCGCTGGCCGAGGGCCGCTACTATGGGGAGGCCACACGCTCGATCGAATACAGCGCGATGGCCGCGTTCTTCGTTCCCGGTTCCGAGTTGGCGCCCGATCTGGCGGAATACTTCGCCAGTTTTCAGCAGATCATCAGCTACTTGTACGATCCGAACGGCTACTTCGAGGCAAACCTCCGGCGCGCGGGAGCGAAGCGCAT
>DASVRY010000303.1:0-6008 GCA_036388395.1 Chthoniobacteraceae bacterium | reverse complement strand
CATGCATGCAGCATTTGTCGGGAAAAGCCGGCGCGCTTCCCATAAAGCTCATCCCCCACAAGGGGATGCCCGAGATGCTTCAGGTGTACTCGAATTTGATGCGTGCGCCCGGTGTGCAGCGTGCATTCGACAAGCGTCCCGGCGGCGAGCTCCGCGAGCACGCGGTAGCTGGTGCGGGCCGCGCGACCGCGGTCCGTCTCCACCACCGCCATTTTCTTCCGCGCGACCGGATGCCGGGCGATCGGCGCGTCGATCTCGCCGCTCTTAAGGGAAAAACTCCCCGCTGCGATCGCGAGATAGATCTTCGTCACTTCGCGCCCGGCGAATTGGCGGGACAACCCTTGATGCGCCAGATCGCTCTTCGCCGCAACTAGGCACCCGCTCGTTTCTTTGTCCAAGCGATGGACGATCCCGGGCCGCTCTTCGCCACCAATGCCGGAGAGGTGCTTGCAATGGTGCAGCAGAGCATTGACCAGGGTGCCGTCCCAGTTTCCCGCCGCCGGATGGACGACGAGGCCCGCAGGCTTGTTCAGCACGATGAGGTCGTCATCTTCGAAGAGCACATCGAGCGCGATGTCCTGAGCGAGGTTCGTTGTCGGGGTAAGGGCGGGCTCCGTTAGCAGGACGGCGTCTCCAGAGCGAAGCCGTGCCTTCGCTTTGGCGGCCAGCCCGTTCACCGTAATGTGCCCTTCTTTGATCAAATCCTGAATGCGCGACCGCGAAAGCGTGGTCACCCGCGTTGCTAAGAATTGGTCCAATCGTCCGCCGACATCCTCCGGCGACACTGAGAATTCGTGCGCGTTCATGTGCGTGCGAAAGCCTGAGGAGGAGACATTTCGCTCGCTAAACTGCCGCTCCTGCAAACGTTCGTCGAGCGCGCGGGAGTAAAGAAGCTTCAGGAATGTGAAATTTTGCGGCCTCCAAACTGAGGCGGGCGCGCGAGTTGCTATGACCAATTCGGTGAGTTCGCTTCCTCCTCCAGAACATCTTCACTTCTCCGACGCCGAAGTCGGACAGACGGCCCCGGCATCGCCCTTACAGGCTTGCGAGCAGTGCGAAGCCCTGATTGACATCACCGAGCAGGAGCCGCTGGCTCAAGTGGCCTGCCCATCCTGCGGCTCCACATTGACCGTTCGCGGCTCCCTGGGACATTTCGAGCTGGAGCAAGTCGCGGGGCGCGGCGGTATGGGTGTCGTTTACAAGGCGCTGGACGCCAGTCTTGATCGGCACGTGGCGCTGAAGCTCCTGCGAAAGGACCATAGCAATAATGCGAAGCTGATCGCGCAGCTTGAGACCGAGGCTGCAATCACGGCATCGATCAATCACCCACACGTGGTGAAAGTTTTCTCGACCGGAACAGAGCGCGGGCGCTTCTACCTCGCCATGGAGTTGGTGAACCGTGGCTCCCTCGATGATCTAATCCGCATTCAGGGGCGCGTCGCCGAGGCTCAAGTGCTGGACGTCGGGATCCAGATCGCGCAAGGCCTTCGAGCTGCGCAGCAGCATGGTCTGATTCACCGCGATGTGAAGCCGGGCAACATCCTCTTTTCTGAGCCGCACACGGCTAAGATCGTGGATTTCGGTCTGGCCATCTTCATGGAAGATGAGGAGGCCGTCCGTGGCGAAATCTGGGGTACTCCGTATTACGTTGCGCCGGAGAAGCTCGATAATAAGCCGGAAGATTTCCGGAGCGATATCTACTCGCTCGGTGGGACGCTCTTTCACGCCCTTGCAGGTCGGCCGCCGTTCGAGGCGGAGAGCGCATCGATGGTCGCGCTCAAGCACCTGAAATCCCAGCCGATGAGCCTCCAGGCGTATGCGCCGCACGTCTCCGGCTCGACCGCCTACGTCATCAACCGCACCCTGCACAAGGACCCGGATCAGCGTTACCAGAGCTACGACGAGCTAATCGAGCATCTGGAATACGCGCGCACGGAGCTGCTCGAGAATGGCGGCCGCACCCAGCAGAAGCGCGTCGTTCTTGAAGGCACAGATGACCAGAAAGCATGGGGCTGGGTGACCGCGGGGATGATTGTTTTCATGGTCGGTCTGGGGGCCGTGGGATGGTCGATGCGCGACAAAACGGCGAAGCCTGAGGCGCCCAAAGCTGCGCCGTCGACAGTAGCCTCCTCTCAAGCCATTGATTCCTCCGTCTTTCTCGCTGCACGCGGGATGCTTGCAGAGGGGAAATCCGCGGAAGCAGCGGCTATTTTCAATCGGCTTTCCCAAGATCCAAAGCTTGCCCCCTCCGACGCGACATGGGCCGTTTTCCAGGGAGGTCTCGCGGAACTCTCCGGAGGTCGTGCGCAGCCTGCGCGCACCCTCTTTGGCGAAGTGGCCGGGCGTGCAGCGGCCATTCAGGGGAACCCGGAACTGGTGACCTTTTTCACTGAAACCGCAGAGCGCCTGAAGCAGGGGAGCCCGATTCCGGTAGCGGCAGGCAAGGATCTAAAGCGCGACAACTACCAGAGCATCGCACTGCTCGCCTTCGGTCTGCATAACTGGCACTTGGGCAAGCATGAGGATGGGGTGGCGTTGCTGCGCCAGTTCCGCAGTGCGTCTCCCACGGGTGCCGATGCCTGGATAACCAAGCTCAGGCCGCTGGCCGCGAACCTCATCGAAGAGCTGACGCAGTTCCAGATGAACTCTGCGGCGCTGACGAACACCGCTTCTCCAGAAGACCGCGCAGCTGCGGCTACGGCGCTTCGAGAACTGAAGGGTGCACTTGCGCCACGCGCGGCTGCCGTGCTCGAGCAGAATCCCGTCAGCGTTCCTGCGGCGGGAGCTCAGGAAACCTCATCGGGCGTTCCCGTCACGGGACCCAGCGCCGAGATAGCCGATGGTGTCTACCAAGTCATCAATCGGCTCACCGGCAAGGCCCTCGCCGTAGCCGATGCGGCTACTAAACCCGGCGCGAATGTCCATCAGCAGGAGTATCGCGGAACGCCGAATCAACATTGGCAATTGAAGCGAGCCGGCGAGTTTATCGAAGTCACTGCGATGCACAGCCAGGGCGCTCTCGATGTCGAGATGTCGAGTAACGTCGACGGCGGCAATATCCATCAATGGACTAAAAATGGGACCCCGGCGCAAAAATGGATCCTCCAAGCCGCTGATGGAGGCTTTTTCAAGATCGTGAACGCAGGGAGCGGGAAATTAGTGGCAGTCCTCGGGGCCTCTGCCGAGGAAGGGGCAGACGTGATCCAATGGTCGGATACAGGTGCGCAAGATCAGCAGTGGAAACTGGTGCCGGCGGGCAAGTGATGCACTTCTAAAGACGAGAGTGCGCGCTCGCGCAAATTCGCGCAAGCCGTGCCATCTTGCTCTGCCGATTGCAGGGTGTTAGCGTGCGCGCCACATGGCAGATTCCTCCGAGCCCCTCGTCCAAACCTGTGCGAGTTGTGGCGCCCTTATCGATGTGTCCGAGGAGGAGCCGTTTGCCCTCATGCATTGCCCGAATTGCGGCACGGGCATGCGGGTGCGGCGCTCGTTCGACCACTTTGAGCTTCAGGAAGTGCTGGGCGGGGGCGGCATGGGCACCGTCTATCGGGCGCTCGACCGGAACCTAAACCGCATCGTAGCCCTCAAGCTCCTGCGCCAGGAGTACAGCCACGATCCGGAGTTTCTCGCCAAGTTTCAGGCGGAGGCGGCGATCACCGCCTCGATCAATCACCCAAACGTCGTGCGGGTTTACTCCACGGGAGAAGATCACGGGCTCATCTATCTCGCGATGGAGCTCGTCGATAAAGGTTCGCTCGACGACTTGATGAATCTGCAGGGCCGAGTGGCCGAAGCCCAGGTGCTCACCGTTGGCATTCAGATCGCACGTGGGTTGCAGGCTGCCTATCAGCGGGGCCTCATCCATCGGGACATCAAACCCGGGAACATCCTTTTTTCGGACGCACACACCTCCAAGATTGTAGATTTTGGTCTCGCGGTCTTCATGGATCAGGCGCGAGTGGAAGGAGAGGAAGTGTGGGGCACGCCGTACTATGTCGCTCCCGAGAAGCTCGACAATCAGCCGGAGGATCTCCGGAGCGATATCTACTCGCTCGGCGCGACGCTCTTCCACGCTGTAGCGGGACGTCCGCCGTTTGAAGCCGAGACCGCGTCGATGGTCGCGCTGAAGCATCTAAAAAGTCAGGCCGTGAGCCTTCAGGCGTTTGCGCCGGATGTTTCCAGCGCTACCGCTTACGTCATCAACAAGACGCTGAACAAGGAGCCGGATCAGCGTTATCCTACTTACGAGGAGCTCATCGAGCATCTGGAGTACGCTCATACGGAGCTGCTCGCCAAGGCAGCTCAGCCTCGGCAGATGAACCGAGTGGTCGTCGAAGGGGAACAGACTCAGCGCGCCATGGGCTGGATCACCATGGGGATGATCGCTCTGGTCGTAGTCGTCGGTATTGCAATCTTTGTCATGCGGGAGCGGAGTGCAGCGCCGAATGTGAACGCTTCGGCCGAGGAGGCGCGAAAGGCCAACGCCGCGATCGAACCCCGCTACGAAGCGGCGCGGCAGAAGCTGCTCACCGGGCAACCCGCAGAAGCTGCGGAAGCCTTGCATGCACTGGAGCAGCAGCCGAATGTTCCGCAGCCAACTCGCAACTGGATTACCGTGCATATCGGGATGGCCGAATTGCTCGCTGGACGCGAATCGGAGGCGCGGTCCGCGTTTCGCGACCTCGAGGCGCGGGGCGTCTTTTCGAGCGATACCGCGGAGGGGAAACTCGCGCAGTTCTTCGTGGATCTCGGGCGCACCATGTCGAGCACTGGACCGGTCAGCGCCTCGGTCGCGAAGGATTACGATAAGAGCAACCACGAAGCGATTGCGTTGTTCCTGTTGGCGCTGAAGGATTGGAATGAGCGGGCCTTTGAAGAAGCCGGGCCGCTATTTCGCCAGTTTCAGTCGTCCCCGTTACGGAAGAAGGATCCCAGCGATCCTGCGCCGCCCACGCCGTATTCCTGGATTGGCGACTACAAGGAACTGGCTGCTGGGTACATTGCCGATTTTGCGGAGTACCGCTCGGTGGCGGAATTGCTGAAGGACACGAGCAGCCTTGTTGCTCAGAAGAAAGCATTGGAGGAAGCGCGCGCCGTCCGCGGCCGACTGAAGATGACCGGCGCTCTCGCCGATTTCCTGGAAAAAACTATCAGGGAACTCGAGGAGCAGGTGAGCAAGCAGGAGGCGGAGCAGGAGCGCATCACGCAGGAACACAATGCAGCAGACGCGAAGGTCTTTGCAGCGATCCTGCCCAAGGCAAATGCGCTGAATGCGCAGTATCGCTTTGCGGAAGCGAAAGTGATCGTCCAGGGAGCGAAGCTGACCGGGCAGAAAGGGCGGCGTGAACAGGAAGCGCTGCTCAAAAAGACCGAGTGGCTCGCGAGATTCAAGTCGCTGCTCATGCGCGACCTGAATGCGAGCGGTTTTCCTCAGCCGATTTCCAAACGCAACGGGATGGTCATCGCGGGTGGCGTGGCGCGAGCCACCGAGCAGCAGGTGGAGGTCAAGACTCCCTATGGGACAGTGCCCGTTCCGTGGACGGATCTCACCATGGAGACAGTCATCGCCATGGCCCAATCGTTCATCCGGCCTGGGCTGCCAGAGGATCTCGCCGGGGATCGCAAATGGATGCTCGGGGTCTTCTCCCTCCAGGCGCGGAAGCTGCGCGAAGGCCGCACCCTCCTCGCGGAAGCGGCCCAAGGGCGTGCGGAGTACGGCGACGCGCTCCCGCTCTTCCTGGAGTTCGCTGAGAATCAATAACGGCTGTGGCCGTCGTATTAGCCTCGCTTAGGCCGAGGTCTCGAGAGTTGCCTCTTCGGGCACGCGCTTGAAGTGGAGCTGCACCACGCGGCGCCCGTCCGTCTTGGTGATCGTCACCTCGTATTCGTCGATCCGGGTCCGGTCACCTTGTTTGGGCAACTGCCCGATCAGGTGCGTCACGTAACCTCCGATCGTGCTCACGTCAGCGCTTTCAAGCTCCAGACCTACCATGTCATTGAGCTCGTAA
>DASVRY010000302.1:0-9457 GCA_036388395.1 Chthoniobacteraceae bacterium | reverse complement strand
ACGTCGAACGCTGAACTCCGAACTCCGAACGTCCAAGTCCGGATCCGAGCGCCAGGCGCTATTTGCCTCCGGCGTTGGAAGTCCGACGTTCGGAGTTCGGAGTTTTCTTCAGTGCCGGCGCTTCTCAGTTGGCGCGCAGCTCGCTTAGGCGGAGCTTTTGCTCCAGAACGCGGTTCCCTTCGAGATCGATGATGCTCAGACGAATCTCGGGGTCTGGGTCAGACCAGCCGATCTCGATCAACCCCGCGTTGAGCTTCTGATAGTTGCTCGCGCTGATTCGGTGGCGGTTCAGTTCGCCGCCCGAGCCGCCGCCCGCATGGGTGAGCCCGCTCGATGTCACGTCGTAGATTGGATAGCCGGCGGCGCTCGCAGCCGCATCGAGGCGCGAGATTTCGGCCATGTGCCGATCACCGCTGATGAAGATCACGCCATTCGCCTTGGTTTCGCCGATGAGCCGGAAGAGCCGCTCCCGCTCCCGCGGGAAGTTCGCCCATTTCTCGAATCGATGCTCCTCCGGAATCACCTGAATACTCGAGGCAATGATGCGCACATCGGCTGGCTGGCGGAGCTGCTCCTCCAGCCAGCGCCATTGTAAATCGCCGAGGATCGTCGCGTTCGGCTCCTCGCTCGGGAGGGCCACATCGCCTTTCAAACCCTCGGGCGCTTTGATTTTGCGCAGCTTGCTCCGGTGGTAGCGCGTATCGAGCAGGATGACCTGCAGGCGGCGCCCTGTGCTCTCGTAGATGGCCGAGCTGTGAACACCCTCCTGAGTCCGCCGCGGTGAATCCAGCGGCACGCCGAAGAAGTTGAGGAAGACCTGCTGGGATTCCTTCTTCATCGGGAAGTCGCTGCCGACGTCGTTGCGGCCAAAATCATGGTCGTCCCACGTGGCGAGCAGAGGGCACGTCGAGAGGAGCTTCTGATACCCCGGTTGGGCGCCGAGCTTGCCATACTTCGCCCGCAGCAGGTCCATGTCCACCGTGTCGCCGTAGATGTTGTCTCCGATGAGGAGGAAGAGATCAGGTTTCTGCGCGATCATCGTCTCCCACATCGGCTGGGGCCGATCCTGATGCGCGCAGGATCCGAAGGCGATGCGCTCCGGCAGCTCCGCTGCAACGACCGGGATCGCGGCGGCGGCAAGAAACAAAGCGAGGAGTCGCACTCCGGCAGAGAAGCGCAATCGGCTCAGGAGGCAAGCCGGGGTTGCGGCCTGTCCATCCTCACACCCTACGATGGCCTCAACCAAGTTTTGGGAGCTTCTGCTTTTGCTTCAGCACCGGCGCAAACAGATCGCCGTGCGCTTCCACTCGTTTGATGACGTCCTCGGTCTCAAAGACGAGCTTCTCCGGATCCTTCGAGTGCAAGCATTCCTCCACCTCCTCCCACGTGATTGGCGTGGAGACGGTTGGGCGTTCCTTGGCCCGGAGCGAATAAACGCAAACCGTCGTCTTGTGGTTATCGTTCTGGCTCCAGTCGACGAAGACCTTCCCGTCGCGGAGCTTTTTGAGCATGCGTGAGACGACCATGGCCGGGTGCTGACCCTCGAGCGCCTCGGCGAGCTGATGGGCAAACTCCTTCGTCTGGTCGAATGTCGCCGGCGTGTTCAGCGGGACGTAGAGCTGCATGCCTTTCGAGCCGGAGGTCTTTGGGTAGCAATCCAGTCCCATGTTCCGAAAGATCTCCCGCAGCCAGAGCCCGACCTGGCAGCATTCGACGATGGTCGCCGGCGGACCGGGATCGAGATCGTAGACCATCATCGTCGGCTTCAACGGCGTCTTCGCCATCGCCATGTAGGTGTGAAGCTCCAAGTCGGCGAGGTTCGCGGCCCAGATCAGCGTGGGGAGGTCGTTTGCGAGACAGAAATCGATGTTGGCGTTGTTGCCTTCGCTCCAGACGGGCTGCGTCTTCACCCACTCCGGCCGATACGGCGGGCAGCGTTTCTCGTAGAAAAACGGTCCCTCTACTCCATTTGGGTAGCGCTTGAGCGTGAGCGCCCGGTTCTTCAGATGCGGCAAAAGCACTGGGGCGATCCGCGCGTAGTAGTCGATCACCTGGCCCTTGGTGAATCCGGCTTTTGGGAAAAGCACCTTGTCCAGATTCGAGAGCTTCAGCTTTCTCCCGCCAATCTCGACAGATGTTTCGGTGCGCACGCGGGGGTTTCGCATGTGGAATCGTCACTGCGCGCACCGCTTTAGACGTGCGTCTACAGCGTATTGACAATGTATTTTAGATGAAATGTTTATTTGACGTGGCCTGCGAGCTGCTTATAATTTCTGTAATGAAACCACTACCACTCACCCTTACCCTGCTCGCTGCCTGCGGGTTCCTCGTTCAGCCGGCCTCTGCCGCTCCACAGGCCAAGGTGCGCGAAAAGGCCACCCTCAGCATCAGCTTCCTTCTGCAAGAGAGCGCCGTTGAGGGCGATACCACAGTATCCAGCGGAACCGCTACTCTTGACGCGACTCGCAAGAATGGCGTCGAAACAGGCACGGTGAATATTACGGTCACAGGTCTGGCCGCAGGTAATTACACGGTCGAAGGAGCGAAGGTAGACGGGACCTCCGTGGAACTGGGCAGCGTGACTGTCGCTGCTTCGGCAGATCCAGCAGTGGCAACCGTTGGTTCACTGGACAGCGTGATGCCTGCCGGTGTGAACGTTCTCGACGTGGAGAGCATCTCGATTGTTGACGGGACAGATGCAGAAGTTCTCTCGGGCGTGGCTGACGCTACGACGACTCTCTGGAAGTATTTCGCAAACGTGCCGGTGACTGCACCAGTCGTGGAGCCAGTGGTCACAGAAGAGCCGGTCAAGGGCAATGGTGGCGCACCAAAGGTCAAGAAGGTCAACGGTCATGTCGTCGCCAAGTCCACGATCAAGGATGATGAAGAGACGAAACGTCAGTTCCTCTTCGTGGCCAAAGGCGCTCCCGCGAACACCACTCTGACCATCGTCGTCGATGGTGAAGAGATTGATGAAGTCGTCAGCACCGCGCAGGGCAAGGTGATGTTCAACCAGGATCTGATCGGTGACGTAGTCATCCAGACCATCCACAACCTCAGCCTCGTGGATGAGAACGGCGTGGTCGTGATGGTAGCGAACTTCTGAACCAACCTACAGAACCAAGACTCCCCGCAACGGGGCGCCTTCGCAAGAGGGCGCCCCGTTTGCATTTCCGAACCTACGTTCGCTCCAGCTCAGGTGAGGAGTCGCGGATCGAGAGAAAAGAGCTCCGCCGGGCCAATGGTGATCTGCGCGAATTGCGGATGGGCAGGGTTGAGGAGGTAGTTTGATTCCTCGGGCACAATGACGCTGGGAGGTTCCAACACCGCGGAGCGGGCTTCTCTCACCCACTGATCGCCGATCACTTTGGTCGCGGGAGGCGGCGGTGCTTCTCGCCACCCGCCCGCGAGCGCCGTCGATGGGAGCCGTTCCACCAGCGCGTCGGGGAACTCCACCCGGATCACGACCATACGGAAGTGAATGGGCGGGTTCAGATGAACGAGCAGCTCCAGCATCGCCAGTGCCCGCGTGCTGCTGGTGTAAACCAGCCGGGTGCCACGCGAATTCCACCGCCCACCGTAGCGAACTGCCCCTTCGCCAGAGAACGCCTCTACCGCTCTGGATTCCTTAACAATGCGCCACGCCTGGCCCACTCAGGAGTAGACGCCGTAGTCGATGCGGCCGAGGAGATCCTCCACTTCGCGAGCTCCCACTTCCGTGCGGGCATAGTCGAGAGGCACCGCTCCCCCCAAGCCGATCTGCGGCGAACCCATCCAGTGACGAGCGGCATCCTCCGCCTCCATTACTTCGATCGCCCTGCCGAAAAGTCGGGCGAAGCGCACCACGCGATCCGACTCCAGCGGATCGAGCCGCCCTGAAGCTTTTCGGCGATGCAGAGTTGCCTTGGACATCCCGAGCATCGGCAACAGCTTCTCCATCGAAAGGCCAAGGCTCTCCTGTAATTGCAGGAGTTCCGCCACCGGCAACCCTGCGCGCAGCGCGACGATCAGGTTGGCAGGTGTGAAATCTCGAGCTGCAGCTTTCGATGGCGCGTGAACACAGTGCGCCACCACTCCTCGAGCTGGACGAGCAGTGCGCTTCCTGGCAAGCGGTGCGGAAGTGGCAGCAGAGGCCGCTTCCTTCAGCGGTAGATCAGCGAGGATCTGTTCCATGTGAGACTACCAATAGCCTCATATGGAACCACCGTCAACCACTGGACTCTGCGATGGTGCATCTGCTGCGAGGAGTTCCCGCAGCACGAAGGGGAGGATTCCCCCATGGCGATAGTAATCCACCTCGATCGCCGTATCAATGCGGCTGCGGAGTTCCACTTCATTGGTCGTGCCGTCGGCCCGGTGAATCACGAGAGTCACGGTGCTCATCGGCTCAAGGTTCTCGCCCACGCCAACGATGTCGAAGGTCTCGGTGCCGTCCAAATTCAGGCTCTGCGCGCTGACTCCGTCTGGGAACTGCAGCGGCAGCACGCCCATGCCCACAAGGTTCGAGCGGTGGATGCGTTCATAGCTCTGCGCCACGACTGCCTTCACGCCGAGCAGCTTGGTCCCCTTTGCCGCCCAGTCGCGAGAGCTGCCGGTGCCGTATTCCTGGCCCGCAAAGATCATCAGCGGAATGCCCGAGGATTGGTATTTCACCGCCGCATCGTAGATCGGCATCACTGCGCCGTCGGGCTGATGCTTCGTCACGCCGCCTTCCACTCCCGGCACCATGAGGTTCTTGATGCGTACATTGGCAAAGGTGCCGCGCGTCATCACCTTGTCGTTGCCGCGACGTGAGCCGTAGCTGTTGAAATCGTCGAACTCGACCCCGTGTTCGGCCAGATAGACGCCAGCCGGCGAGGTCTTCTTGATTGCTCCCGCCGGGCTGATGTGATCGGTCGTGACGGAATCGCCAAAGATGCCGAGCGGTCGCGCCCCTTTGATCTCACTGAAGGTGCCCGGCGTGAGGCTGAAGTTATCGAAGAACGGTGGCTCCTGGATGTAAGTGCTCTGCGTATCCCACTGGTAGGTCGCACCGGTCGAGGCCGGAATTTCGTTCCACTTGGGATTCTGGTTTGCAAAGTCCGAATAAAGCCGGCGGAAAACCTCAGGGCTCAGCGCGCTGTTCATCGCCTCACGTACCTCGTCGAGGGTCGGCCAGAGGTCGCGCAGATAGACCGGCTCGTCGTCCTTATCGAGCGCCAGCGGTTCGGTGGAAAGGTCGATATCGACCCGGCCGGCCAACGCAAAGGCGACGACCAGCGGAGGCGACATGAGGAAGTTCGCCTTGATGTTCTGGTGGACGCGCGCCTCAAAATTGCGATTGCCGGAGAGGACGCTTGCCGCAATGAGGTCGTGCTCGGTGATCGCCTCTTCAAGCGCCGGATGCAGCGGGCCAGAGTTGCCGATGCAGGTCATGCAGCCGAAGCCGACAATGTTGAAGCCAAGCTGATCGAGGTAGGGCTGGAGGCCGGTCTTGCCGAGGTAATCGGAAACCACGCGTGAGCCTGGAGCGAGCGACGTCTTCACTGAAGGGTCGACCTGCAGTCCACGCTCGACCGCTTTTTTCGCAAGCAGACCAGCCGCCAGCATCACGCTCGGGTTGCTCGTATTCGTGCAGCTCGTAATCGATGCAATGAGCACGCTGCCATGGCCGATCTGCGTATCGCTCGGGCGGTATGGTGATCCCGGGATTTCATCGTCCGATGGCTGATGTGGGGTCGGGCGGTTCGCCACCATCTCCATCTTGTTCTTTGGCTCCGCCTCGTCTGGATGGAAGCCCTGCACGTCGGTCGAAGCCAATTCAGCGCCCGTCGTGGCTTTGTGCCCGTCGATATGCACGGGAACCTTGCTCGAAAGATCACCTGCGCTTTTCCCGTAGCCGCCCTCGCCCACTGAAGTGGTGAAGAGCGTCTCAAAGGTCCGTTTTAGCTCCGTGAGTTCGATCCGATCCTGGGGCCGCCGTGGGCCGGAAACCGCAGGTACTACAGTGCTCAGGTCCAGCTCGAGCTCCAACGAATAGTCGATCTCGCCCCGGAGCGGAGTGCCCCAGAGACCTTGCGCGCGGTAGTAACTCTCGTAAGCCGCGCAATGTTCGTCCGTCCGTCCGGTGCCGCGCATGTAGGCGACGGTTTGTTCGTCGATCGGGAAAAAGCCCATCGTCGCGCCGTATTCGGGCGCCATGTTGCCGATCGTGGCCCGATCCGTCACTGGGAGGGAAGCCGCGCCTTCACCGTAGAACTCCACGAATTTCCCGACGACCTTGGCCTTCCGCAGCATCTGCGTGATGTGCAGCACCAAATCGGTCGCCGTCACGCCCTCGCCTAAAGATCCGCTGAGATGCACGCCGACCACTTCCGGCGTGAGAAAGTAGACCGGCTGCCCGAGCATGCCAGCTTCCGCTTCGATGCCGCCGACGCCCCACGCGACGACGCCGAGGCCGTTGATCATCGTGGTATGCGAGTCCGTGCCGACGAGCGTATCCGGAAACCAGACGCCATCCTTCTCGATCACGCCTTTGGCGAGATACTCGAGATTCACCTGATGGACGATGCCGATCCCAGGCGGCACGACGCCGAACGTTTGGAAGGCCTGCTGCCCCCACTTCAGGAGCTGGTAGCGTTCACGGTTGCGCTTGAACTCCAGGTTGAGATTCAATCCAAGCGCCGCGGGTGATCCGAAAAAGTCCACCTGCACCGAGTGATCGACCACGAGATCGACCGGCACGAGCGGCTCGATGATTGCCGGATCTTTCCCCAGCCGCTCAACCACCGTGCGCATGGCAGCGAGATCGACGAGCAACGGCACCCCGGTAAAATCCTGCAGGATCACGCGCGCCACCACGAAAGGAATCTCCACCTGCTCGGGTGCTTTGGCATTCCAGTTGGCGAGCCGACGCACATCGGACTCGTTCACTTTCTTGCCATCGCAATTCCGCAGCACCGACTCGAGCACGATACGGATGCTCACCGGCAGCCGCGAGATCGGCCCAACGCCGGCCTTCTCCAGAGCTGGAAGTGAATAGAACTGACCGGTCCTGCCGGAGCCGGCGTCGAAGGTCTGCAGCGCGTCGAAAGAATTAGCCATAAGGTGCGGGAGAAGAGGAGCTCGTTGAAGAAAGCGATTGCCGCTCAGCGGGGCAAGTGATTCGTCACGGCACGCCGATATCTTTGCGGCGCTTGGCTGCGCTTTTCGCGCTCGATCGGGCCGCATTGGCCGCCGGGGCGGGCGGAGCACTCACCTGACGCACCGTTGGCCCTGGCACCCAGCTCCCTTCCACGAGAAGCGTGGTCGGTTGCGCAGGGATGCCGCGCTCGTTCCGGTGAAGCTGCGCGACCAGGAGATCGATCGCTGCGGCACCAACACCCGCGCCGTTCTGATCGATTCCCGCAAAGTGAGGTTTGGCCGATGCCAGGCACGCGTAGCCTATGTCCTCGGGAGTGCGCAAGCCGGCTTCCTCCACCCATTCCCGAAACTCCCACCGATAGGTCAAGAGCACATCCGGGCGATAGGTGCGCAGCCAGGTGAGAAAACTTTGTCGCTCCGGCGATTCGCACAGGTGTGGCGGCACTCGATCCTTCTCCGCGAGGCGGAAGGAAAAGGCGCTGAAGGCGCCCAGATTGTGGCTCAGCGACCGCTGATTGTCCTCTGCCGTCAGTGCAATCCCAAGGCGCCGATAGCCGAGACGATGGAGCGCCCGAAATGCCTGCCAGCTCGTTTGGTAGGTGTCGAAAGCCGCGCGATGCAGCTCTGGACGGATGAGGCTGTAGTTGACCGCCACCGATGCGAAGTGGTCCCATGCCAGATGAAGCCGGCTGAGCCCTTTGGGCATCGGCGGGATAATCACGCCGGCGATTCCCCGCGTCGCGAGGATCTTGGAGAGGCGTTTTGGGTTCATCCCGTGCTCTTTTAGTCGGAATTCCTCAACCTCGTATCCAAGTGCATGCGCGCGTTTCCTTATACCCTCCGCTTGCCGAGCAAAGAGAGGGTAGGCTTTCCAGCCGACCTCCAGAGGCCATGCGTCGACGATCGCGATTCGGGAGATCTTGCGCTCCTCCCGGCCTGTCTGGAGTTGGGACATGAGCGCGGAGACGAGCGGATTTGGGCGGTAACCAATCCGCTCTGCGATCTCGCGCACCCGCTCGCGGGTCGGCGCCGGGATGCTCGGGTGATTTCGGAGAGCCATCGACACCGCCGCAGTAGAGAGCACCGCCTCCCGGGCGATGTCAGCAAGCTTCGGGCGAATGACCGGTTTCACTGAACGGGGTAAGTAGACGCGGGGGTCCCTTTGTGCAACTCGCCTCTCTAACTGGATCGATCATCGCCGTGGCTCGCCTTTTGACGCCACTGCTCCCGGGGCGATCATCCTCATCTCGGCGTTGTTGCTTTTGGACGCAATGCGTTCCTCCCGCGCTTTGATTTCAGTCGCAGCCCGCGGGGGAATGCGGTTCCGCCAAAAGTGGCGGATTTGCACAATCCGCCGCCCTCCCAGATTGCAGGCCAACAGCAAAATGGTCGTCCAAGTTCCGGCGTCTATCGTGGAAGAGCGGATTCACTGAACGATTTAAACGTCGCGGCGTTTGAGACGCCTTAGCGCCTGCCCTAAAGAGAGCGCGGCAGAAGGCCACCACACCAACTTCAAAGTTCCTCATCTACCATGATCCCCATCCTTAAACGTTCCATCGTCGGAGCTTCGCTCCTCCTCACCGCCGTAGCTTCAGCCAGCGCCGCAACGCTGGCGGTCGATATCAACAACTCGACTCCCTCAGCTACCCAGAGCGGCTTTGTTGGGTACACTGCGAACGCCGCAAGTGAACTGAGCACAACCTTCAGCTATGCTGACACGCAAAACGGCACTTTGACCTTTGTTGTCACTGGCCTGAGCGGTGACAACAATCGTGACCGAGGCACAGGGAACCTAGGCGGAGTCACCAACGCTGACCTCTACCGAGATATACTCTTCGACAACGCGAATCAAACTGGAGCTGACGCGTTCGATATTACGTTCAGCGGCTTGCTGGCAAATTCAGCTTACACCTTCAAGTTCTACGCCTTCGATGCGGGTAACCCGACCAATGGCAACACCAATACCTTCACGCTAAATACAGCGGGAGCGACCTTCGGTGGAGTCAACGGCACGTCTTACGACACTGCCGGTGCAGCCGCTGTTGCTGGGCCGAACGGAAATTCCGTGACGAACTCAGGCAACCCCACGTCGAACGATCAGTACGCGGTAGTCCTTACCGGCACCACCAACAGCTCCGGAAATATTGGGTTTACGCAGACCGGTTCGGCATTTCCGACGCTAAATGGCTTTGTGATTACCCCAGTCCCCGAGCCTTCCGCACTGATGGCGGTTCTCAGCGGTGGCGGGGTCCTCCTCGGCCTCCGTCGCCGTCGGGCAGTGACTGCCTGACACTTTAGGGAGAGTAAGAGACATGTGGCGCGCCTGGAGCAATCC
>DASVRY010000301.1:0-17350 GCA_036388395.1 Chthoniobacteraceae bacterium | reverse complement strand
CCATGTCGCGCAGGCGGTCTGCACAGCCTCGAGGGCGGCTTTGCTCACCGGCTGCTATCCGACACGAATTGGTCTGAGCGGCGCCATTCTGCCTCCGGAAGACAAGCGCGGTTTGCACCATGAGGAGGTGACCTTGCCGGAGCTACTAAAGCAGCGCGGTTACGCCTCCGGCATTATCGGCAAATGGCACCTGGGACACGGAGACGGACTTCGACCGCTACAACACGGCTTCGATGAATGGTTCGGGTTGCCCTACTCGCACGACATGTGTCGTCACTCACCAGTGCAGCATCAATGGGCTGGGGCACCTCTGCCGCTTTACGAGGGCGATAAAGTAGTCGATCCAGATCTCTCCTATCAGGCGCTGACCCAGATCACCACGCGATACACCGAAAGGGCGATCGACTTCATCAGTCGCCACAAAGAGAAGCCTTTCTTCCTCTACATTGCGCACTCGCTTCCACATGTCCCGTTGGTGGTGAGTGGACGTTTCGAAGGTAGATCCGGCGCAGGTCTCTATGCCGACGTTATCCAGGAACTCGACGCATCTGTGGGCGCAGTGCTCGACGCCTTGGACAAGGCCGGGCTGGAGGAGAATACGCTCGTGCTCTTCACCAGCGACAATGGTCCCTGGCTGCTCTACGGCAATCATGCCGGGTCTGCGGGACCCTTCCGGGAGGGAAAACAGACCACGTGGGAGGGCGGCGTACGAGTGCCATTCGTCGCGCGGTGGAAGGGTAAGATCCCCGCCGGCTTAATCTGCGAGGCACCCGCAATGACGATCGATCTTTTCCCTACGATCGCGCGGCTGACTGGCACCGCCATGCCTCCGCACAAGATTGATGGCCTGGATATCTGGGATTTGCTCTCCGGCGCGACAAAGACCACTCCTCCTGAGCGGACATACTTCTTCTACAATAGCGGCGACGCACTACATGCCGTGCGTCGCGGACCTTGGAAGCTTGTCCTCCCTCACACCTACAAAGCGACGGCGCCGCATACCGGCGGCGACGGCAAGCCCGGCGTCTCTAAAAGCGTTAGCACTCCTCTCGCCTTGTACCACCTCGGAACTGATCCCGGGGAAATCACGAACGTGATAGAAGTGAATGGGGAAATCGTCGCTGCGCTGAACCAGGCAGCGGAAGTCGTTCGAAGTGAACTCGGGGACAAGGCCCAGAACCGCGCCGGGTCCGCGATCCGCCCCAGCGGGCGAGCAAAGGAATAAAACCGCGCGGCCTTCTCGGTCAGGCAAGCAACGTGAATGCCCCCTACGAACTCGGCGGAAGTGCAGCAGGGCCCGCGGCAGCAGAACCTGCCGGCGGTTTCCACTTACTCTCGAAATCCAGATTCGCTCTCTCGGACTCTTCGCGAGCTGCGTCCAGCTCCAGCTTTGCCGCAGCCAGGCTTCGCTCGGCCGCTCGCTTGGCGTTCTTCGCCTCTTTGATCACCTCAGCGGCTTTCTGCCGAAGCGCCGCGATCTTTCCAGCCGCGCCTCCATGCTCCGTGCGCAGAGCCGCCAACCGCGCTTTCGCCCTGCTCGCCTTTTCACCCGCTTGTTTGGCTTCGCCGCGTGCTTTTTCGAAAGCTTCGCGTGCGGCGGTGACCTCAGCCGCTGGCTCGGTATTCCCAGGCTTTCCACTGGCGAGCAGTGTCTTTGCCCTCGCGATGCTTGCTTCCGTCGCCGCGATCTCCGGCTTCATCGCCTGCACCAGCGCATTCGCTTCGACGTGAGCCGGCGTACCTTCCTCTTTAGTGCTGCGGACCTCCCGCCGCTTACTGATCTCTGCCGTCTGCTCCGCCAGCTTCTTGGTCAATACATCCAACTCACTTTGCGCCGTCGCGGGATCTGCAACGACAGCTTTTGCCGCCTTCTCGAGCGCTGCTTCCGCGGCCGCGGCTGCGTTGCGGAGCGCGCCAGCCTCTGCCTCTAGTTTCGCGAGGAGAGCGGCGGCTTCTGCAATTCGCCCGGGCAGCTCGGCCGCGGATTTTTCGGTCGCCACGAGTTCATTCCGGATCTGGTCGAAAGGCGCGAATGAATCCCGCACCGCGGCCACGAACTGCTCGTGACGGTCGCGCTTTTCCACTAAAGACGCGCGGCTCCGATGCACGGCCATAAACGCCTGCGCCCGAGCCCACCGCTGGAGCCGGCCCTCTGCATCAGCGAGCTGCTTCGTGTTCTCCTCGAGCGCACCTTTCGCCTGGGCGACTTCCGCAATCGCTGGATCAACCTTCGGCGGCTCGGGTGCGGCAACCTTCGGCACGCCGGCAAGCTCGCCTTCGGTCTGCGCAATCTCCGCCTTCTTAGCCTGCACAAGCTGATTGGCGGCCGCGTATTCCGGTGTGCCTTCTGTCTTTGATCCACGCGCTTCGCGCAGTTTCGCTACCTCATTCTTCTGCTGCTCGAGCTTGGCGTTCAATTCAGCTGCCTTCGTCGTGGTTGCAACCACCTGAGTCGCAACTGCCGGAGCGGGCTGGGCTCCCGCGGAATCCTTGCCTAATGCCTGAGCTTTCTCTTCCGCATTTCGGAGCGCCAGCTCCAGGCCGGGACGAGCCGTCTTCGCTTCATCGATGAGCTTCTGCGTCTGCGCGACGTGCTCCGCAATCGACGGCGGATTCGAAGTCAGCTCGCCTAGCACCTTTCCATCCAATGCGAAGACCCGGATCTGCCCCGTCCAATCCCCCGCGACGACGCGTTCGCTATTGAGTTCCGCGCGCAATGCGATGTCGCCGAACGGGGGGCATTCCAGAAGCTGTTTGCCGGTCTGATCCCACACCCGCGCTCGCTTGTCGCGGCCTGCAGAGACGAGCCGGCCATCTGGCGAAAAATCGACTGACTGCGCACCTTCCTTGTGCGCCGCCCAGCTCTTCAGCTCTTTTCCTTCCTTCGAATCCCAAAGCTTGATCGTCCCATCTTCACTCGCGGACGCGACGATGCCGCTCATAAAGCCGAGTCCCGTCACAGACCCCTTGTGCCCGGCGAGAGAATTGAACTCCTTGCCCGTCTCGCCTTCCCAGATCTGCAACCCACCGTTGCGGTCGGCACTAGCGATGAACTTTCCGTCCGGCGAGTAGGCGATCGCCGTTACCCAGTCGGTGTGCTTCTTCAGCGTGTGAATCAACGAGCCGTCCTTCGTCGAGTAAACCTTCACGACCTTGTTCGGTCCACCGAGCGCGACAAATTGATGGTCCGCGCTGAGATCCGCCGCGAGCACCTGGTCGACTTCGTCACCGACGACTGCGATGCGCTCTCCGGTTTTGATGCTCCAAAGCACAACCTTGCCTGACTTGCCCCCGAGCCCGCCGCCGGTGAGCAGCAGCTCTCCATTCCTGCTGAAGCGAATGATCGCTGGGAACCCTTCGGGAAACGGCAGGATGCCGAGCGGCTCCAGCGTCTCGGTGTGGTAGAGAATGATCTGCTTCTGTCCCCCCACGGCCACAAGCGGCGCCCACGGGCTTGCCGCCAGAGCGGTGAGAGCATTTGGTCGCACCGTCCGCACAAAAGGCTCGAGCGGGAGATCCCCTGGCATTGCCGGTGGACCGGCGGGTCGCTCCAGTGAGACGACCGCTAGCTGCACGTTGTTGCTCGCGGCCGCGACAGCCTTGCCACTTGCCGTCTCGAGCAATTGCGTGGCAATCCACTTCTCCAGCAACGCCAGCTCCGCATCATTCAAGCGATCGCCTTTCGGCGGCATCTTCGGCTCCTCAGTCCCTTTCACGCACTTGAAGAGCAAACTCCCGCTTGCGTTCCCCGACTGCACCACCTTGCCATTCTCACTCCCTTGCAGCGTGGCCGTGTAAGTAGATAGATCGAGCCCTGCCTTCTTCTTGTCAGGATTGTGGCAGTTTAGACAAGCATTCCGAAAGATCGGCAGCACGTGATCATTGAAGGTGATCTTCTCCTGACCCACCGAGGTCACGGTAGTACCAAGCAGCAGCAGAGAAACATGTGCGGCTTTGATGGACGTCGTCATCGTGCAGTGGGGAAGCTGCGGGTCTGACAGGCCTTGTGTCGAAGCGCCCTTTGACCTAGCGTCACGTCCATGAGCTTCGAAGCCGTCCAGCAGGAGATTACGACATGGGACGCCGCTGCGCTTCGCCGGCTAATTGCATACGCAGTCGTCCTGCAGGATCGGAAGAGCGGCATTCTTCCCGAACAATTGGCTGCCAAGCTGGACGACAAAGATGGAAGCCGCTGGGTCTCGCTGGATGAATTCGACCGCCGAGCCGGGATCTCTGAAGCGGATTTGGGCAAGTGAGTTACCGGCTGTTGATCGATCTCGAAGTGTTCGAGTTCATCGCTGCACTCCCGCGTCCGCTTCAGTTGAAGCTCCGGCGAAGGCTCGGTGAGTTGCAGGAAACTCCACGCCGATTCGCAGACTACCAGGAAAATGACGTCATCGGGCGCAGCATAGACGTGCACGTCTATGCCGGCTTCGCGCTTTACTACTGGGAGGACTTTGCCGACCGCCAAATCAAGGTGCTCCGCATCCGACGGGCTGATCTTTAGCGGCAGCGTTC
Organism: Chthoniobacteraceae bacterium; assembly: GCA_036388395.1. Taxonomy (GTDB): domain Bacteria; phylum Verrucomicrobiota; class Verrucomicrobiia; order Chthoniobacterales; family Chthoniobacteraceae; genus DASVRY01. The sequence goes on along the minus strand of DASVRY010000301.1, from coordinate 12,832 downwards.
CACCGGGTGCGGAATGTAATGCAAGTGCGTAGGTCATCGCCGCGCAGGCTCAGTGGTTGAACATGAACTCCTTGGCATTCAGCAGCGCCCAGAAGACGTCGCTGAAGACCGCAGGCTGTTGCTCGGTGACGCCCCAATGTGGCTCGAGCTTGATCAGCTCTTCCTCTGTTGGTTGGCGTCCGAAGCAGCGGACATAAAGCTCCTGCACGATCTCTCGCGGCGTCTTGTTTAGCTTGATCAGCTTTTGCACCACACCGCCTTGCTGGATCTTCTGCTCGACAGTGTCGCCATTGATCAAATGCAGCGCCTGGCTAAGTGTCGGGCCCACTTCTTCGCGAGCGCAGATCACTTCCCGGGTGGCGCGGCCAAACGTCGTCAGGAAGTAGTTTGTCGTTTTGCCATCCGCGATCTCCGCGGCACGAGCGCCAGCTGGCAAGCCGCGGAACTTATCCTTCGTCTCGGTGACTTGGGTGATGCAATCCAGCATTACCTCCGCCCTCATGCGTCGGATCGTCGCTTTCGCAAAATTCCGGTCGTCGAGCTCGTTCGTGTCGTTTGCCCGCGTCGTCAGCTGGTAGGCGCGGGAGTTACAGATATCGCGCACGATCCGCCGCAAATCATAGTTATACTCCACGACCTTTTTAGCGAGTGCATCGAGCAGCTCCGGATTCGAAGGGGGATTGGAGATCCGGACGTCGTCCACAGGCTCGACGATCCCGCGGCCCATATACTGCGCCCAGATGAGGTTGGCGATGTGGCGCGGGAAATACGGGTTTTGCGGATCGGCAATCCAGTTCGCAAGGAACTCACGGCGATCCTTGCCCTTCGTGGTCGGTGCTTCGCCTCCGAGAAACTTCGGCGGCACCACCCGGTCGCCTACTGGATGCTTCGATTCGCCATCACCGCGATCGAAAACGATCTTCTCTCGCGGATCTTCACCATTCTTTCGGCCAACCTGCGCGAAGAAGCCCACAAAGCCGCGGTAATCATCCATCGTCCATTGATCGAACGGGTGGTTGTGGCACTGCGCACATTGGATGCGGATGCCGAGGAAAGCCTGCGCCGTATCTTCTGCAAGCTTCAGTGGGTCCTGCTCGAGTTGATAGTAGTTCGCTGCCGGGTTCTCAAAGTTTGAGCCAGTGGCGGTGAGAAGCTGACGCGCGATCTCGTTGATCGGCACGTTCTTCGCGAGTTGCATATGGAGCCACGTGTAATAACCGAGCGTGGTCTTGTAGCTGCCTTGATTCTGATTGTCGGTGCGGACCTGGAGCAGCTCGCTCCACTTCAACGCCCACAGGTCCACGAATTCCTTCCGGCCAAGCAGCTCGTCGATTTTCTTCGACCGTTTATCGGGAGCAGGATCGCCAACAAACTTCGTTACCTCTTCAGGCGTCGGGAGCTGCCCCGTGGTGTCAATGAAGACCCGGCGAAGGAATACCTCGTCACTGCAGATCTCGCTCGGCGTAATCCGGAGCTGCTGCAGCTTTCGATCGACATAGGTATCCACGAAGCTCCGCTCCTCCAGCTTGGCCGCTTCATACTTCAACCCCTTCGGAATCACTATGACTTGCGCACCGACCGTAAAAGTCGCGAACCTCGCCATCACGAACGCCTCGCCGCGTTGTCCGGTGGTAATCTGCCCCACTGCATCGATCTTTGCCGACGATTCGTTGTTCGTTAGAAACAGCGCGAGACTAGTCACGTCGCGATCAGTGCCGTCGGAATAGTGCGCCCGGACGGTCATCTTAAACTTCTGATCCGGTGCTTCGAGGAGCAGTTGCTTTGGGAGAATTTCGAGACTCGTGCAGGTCGGCACATCTGGCGGATCATTGGGCGCACCGGCTTCCAGCCAGCGGACCAGCGTCTGTGCGAGTTCGCTATCTTTCTCGAAGAGCTTGCCGCCCGTATGCGGCGCCCCGCCTGTCGCCTTCGTGACGAGCATCGATTCGGCCGGAAGCGCCAGATTGATGCGGCGGCCAGCCATCTCCCGAGTCAGGCGAAAGTGATCTCCTTCTGGATCATAACCGAACAACGAGAGGCGGAAGCCATCCTGCCCGCGCGCAGCACCGTGGCAGCGATTGCACTCGGCTTTGAGGAATACAGGCATCACGTCTCGCCGGAAGCTGATCTCCCGCTCGATGCCCGCTTGTGCCACCTTCACCGGCACCTGCAGCGTTTGCCCATTCCAGGCGACTGTGAGCGTTGTGTTCCCATCCGCCGCTGGAGTGATGATGCCAGCTTCTGCCTTGGCCAATGAGGGATCCGCGAAGCTGAACTTAGCCTCGGACGTGATGTCGCGATGCAAGCCGTTGGGTTCGGTAAAGCGGACGACGACCGACTGTCGATCGCGCTTGGTCGTGAGGTTTACCTCGGGCGGGAAGATCTCCAACTTCGAAGCTCCCCACGATGTTGAGACCGCAGTCATCGCGATCAGCAATGCGTGGAACGTTTTCATCCTGGAAGGCTGGATCATTTCTTTGGCTCGTCGTTCTTGGCCACGCTTGCCTTGTCGATGCGGAGCACGCCGCCGTTTCCGAAAGTGGAAATCATCGATTCGCCGCCGCGCTCGAGACGGAACTGGCAAAGGAGTTGTTTGTGCTGGCCGGCGGGTGAATCTGCAGCGGCCTTGACGGTGAATTTCACTTCCTGGTCCTCCTTGGTGATCTCGCGCTCTTCACTCGTGCAGCCGGGGGGAAGCCCCTGCAGCACGACCTTCGCTTTTCCTTCAAACGGTTGCTTCTGCTCCAGTTTCACCGTCACCGTTGTGCTATCCGCCTGGTCGACTGAAGCGCGCCCAATCTTCCCGGCGAGAAATGGCGCCGCGACTTCGAGCTCAGCCATTTGCGTGCTGATCCAAACCGGACCGGTCCCTACATCCACTGAGCCGACGACACACACCTTCCACTTCTTCAGGGCAGCATCGGCGGTCGCACTCAGCGTCACCACAGCCTGGTTCTCGCCTTCCTTGATCTGCAACGTGCCGGCTGTGCCAATCCCCGGCGGCGCATAGAGCAACGCGAGATTGATCCGCCCTTTGAAGTCGCCTTTGCGTTCAGCGACGACCTTCAGGTCGAGCGAACCAGTCTGAAGCACCGGCACTTGCGGCGCGACAAGGCTGATCTTGACTGGCGCTTCCGCGGTGACTTTCACCGGGAGCCGCTCTTCCTTCACGCTGTAGAAGGACTTCTGATTCCCATTTTCCGCCACATCCACCTCATGGTCGATGCCGGTGGCCACGGTCACATCCTTCGGCGGTTCGATCAGCTTCGTCTGAAGGGTGAAGCTTCGTTCTGCGACCGCCGCATCTTCCGCGGCTTCGAAGACCATTGGGATTGTATCGACGCTCTTTTCGATCGTCGGCGCTTCCACCTTCACGCCTGCCGGCAAGTCCTGCGGCTGCAAGGCGATATCTCCGCCGACATCCGCCCGCTTCACCCGCACGAGCGACGCATAACGGTTTCCCTTCGGAACGACGATCGCCCGGCGTTCCTGGCTGGAATTCGGCACCATCTCGGGTAGCCATGCGGTGATCTTCGGCTGCACGTGCGTGATTTCCACGCGATAGGTGAAGAGCGGACCACCGCGACGAAGTTGGTCCCGGACCCCGATTACAAACTTGCCATCTTCGGGTGCTTTCCAGCGGAGATAGCTATCCAAGTTCCCCGCGTCATCGTTGTTCGCGAGGCGTTCACCAGTGGCTTTGTAAATCTCGAGCACCGAATCGAGCGGCGACCGCAACCGACGTGCAAAGACGTTGACCTCGTACTCGCGGCCCTTCACCGCCGTGATCTTGAAATGGTCCACGTCACCGGCTTCGGAGATGACGCCATTCAGCGCGAGCGGCAAGGCGTTGCCCGCTCCGGCCGCCTTGGCGGCTTCGTTGTTTGGTTCCGCCTCGAGCGCATTAGGGAATGCTGAGACGCGGATGAAATTGGGCTGCGGTGCAGGCTGCCCATCTGCAGAATATATTGCGAACCGCTCCTGCGGCTCACGTGGCAATTTCAGCGCGCGCTTGATTGGGCCGGCAGCATCGCCAAGTAGCTCGACCTGGAGCTCTTCTCCCGCTGGGCCACCAGCGGGGAAGACCGCCACGGGCCGCGGAAAGCTGCCGACATTTAGAAGATACTGGCACTCACCTTGTCCGGAGTGGGTGCTCTCTTTGATCGTGATGACGTACTTGCCATCTTCCGGTGCGACGACGCTCACCACGGGATCCTGGCGGGTGAAGGCTGAATCATCGGCCTCCACCAGCAGGGTGCCGTCTGCCTTCGTGATAACTAGCGCCGGATCGTAGATGTTCTGCGACTGCAGCCGTGCTCCGATCACTTCCGCAGTGATCCGCTGGCCTTTCTTTGCCTCCACTTCGAAGCGGTCCTGATCTTCACCCTGCGTGCGCCCATAAGCCGTCGCGCCGAGCGGGAGCGGCTGGACTTTATCCGGTGCCTCTTTGGATTCCACTTCGGCGACCATCGGGAAGGGCGACACGTAGAAGAGCCGCAGATCAGCGACGCCCGAAGCCGTAACGATCCGCGCAGTGTGCTCACCGAGTCCTGCTTTCTCCGGCACTTTGATCTTCACCTTAAGCTTGTCCTTCTCCGCGCTGACAACTGTCGCCTCGAAACCGGGCTCATCGAAAAGCATGCCGGTTGCGTCAGCGAGATGGGTGCCTTTGCACTCGATCTCGATCTCCGCACCGCGTTGGCCGCCGCTTGGGAACATCACGCTTACCCGTGGCGACCCAGCCCATGCGATGCTCGTTGAAAGGACGCAGCCGAGGAGGAGCGCGGCGTACGTTCGGTCACGATTGCGCGCGGAGGCAAAGCGCCGACGAAGCGCCGTCATTTCTGGGGGAGTGTTCACGCGGCGGCCTCTCAGGCAAGGAGCTCCGGCACCACCTGACCATTCCGCACGATGTCGATCGGACGATTCCCCGGAGCCATCAGCTTCTTCTCGGGATTGATGCCGAGCTGCTGGAAGACTGTAGCCGCCATGTTCTCGACGGTGAGTGGATCATTGTCCGGCTCGCTCGCCGTGGCGTCGGAGGAGCCGTAGATCAGCCCACGCTTGAACCCACCGCCCGCAAAGGCAACCGAGAACACCCGTGGCCAATGATCGCGACCCGCGTCCTTGTTGATCTTCGGTGTACGCCCAAACTCGGTGGTTACCATGACCAGCGTCTTCTCCAGCATACCGCGCTGGTCCAGGTCGTTGATCAGCGCTGCATACGCCTGATCGAACTTCGGCACGGTCTGCTCGATGCCTTTGCCGATATTCGCGTGCATGTCCCAGCCGCCATAGGTGAGGGAGACAAACCGCACGCCGCCTTCCACGAGTCGACGCGCCATGAGCATGCGCGACCCAGCTTCGTTCTGCCCGTACTCCTCCCGGATCTTCTCCGGCTCCGCTGCGAGGTTAAATGCTTCGCGCGCTTCCTTCGACGAGACGAGCCCGTAGGCAGCTTGGTAAAAGCTATCCATTGCCGTGATCGCGTCGCTTTTCTCCAGGCTGCGGAAGTGCTCATCGACCGTGCCAAGGATGTTGCGCCGGCGTTCAAACCGTTCGGGAGCGATCCCTTCGCGCATATTCAGATCACGCACCGAGAAGCCTTTGTTTGCCGGATCGTTACCGAGGCTGAAGGGACCGTTTGCTGTCGAAAGATAACCGCTGCCGGCATACTCGTTCGGCATGTTTGGGATGCAGACGTACGGCGGCAGGTTGTTCCGCGAGCCGAGCTCGTGCGCGACGACTGAGCCCATCGCCGGATACTGAATCGCCGGTGAAGGGCGGTAGCCGGTGAACATGTTGTGTGTGCCGCGTTCGTGCGCCGCTTCGCCGTGCGTCATCGAGCGGACGACGGTGATCTTGTCCGCGATCTGCGCAGTCTTCTTCATGTGCTCGCCGAAGCGGATGCCGGAGAGCTTCGTCTCGATCGTGCCGAACGGCCCGCGGTACTCGACAGGCGCAAATGGCTTTGGATCCCACATTTCCTGCGCGGAGGAGCCGCCCGGAAGGAACATGTGGATGAGCGATTCTGCCTTGGGAGCAATGGCGTTGGTCAGGACAGCTTCCTCAGCACGCAGCTTGAAGAAGTTGCCGAGGCTCAGGCCAAGGCCGCCGACGAGGCCGACGTAGAGGAATTCGCGGCGCGAGCTTTTGCGAAAATGCGCGGGATCGTCATACCACGTAACGGGTTGGATTTCGCTCATGAGGGGGGTGTTTGGCGGGTAGCGGGAGGGGTGCAGCTCTCCGGATGAAGAGGAACCCCATGCAAGCGAATCCGTTGCACGACGGAACGTTAGGAGGTTTAGCGGAACTCGCGGGGTTTACTCGTTTACGGCTGCGCAGCCGTGATCGTTGCAAAAAACTCGGCGTCGAGCACTTCCCCGTCTGCTCCCCGCAACGCGTAGCGAATCCGCAACTGGCCTCCGGGAGCGAGCCCGTCAACCGGCAGAAAGACGGACCGATCGTCTGTCCCAATGCCAATCCCCGCCATCTTCACCGCTGCTCTCGCCGGGCCGAGGCGTTCGACCAGCCACGAATCCGGGTCTGCAGCCGACTGCGTGCGGAGCGTCACTGCGAAACGCAACGTCACTCCTTCCGAGGTGGCGACCGCATCGACCGGGAGTTGAGCCCGGGCAGCGGTCGCAAGCGGCGCGACTGCTGGCGCATACCCAGTGAAGGGCTTGAGCTCTTCTGTGGTGCTCATCCCGCGCTCGAGCTGTGTCGCCGCTGCCTCGCGCGTCCCGACGCCGAGCACCCGCTGCTCGGGAAGGGCGTAGAGCAGCCAATCTGAGGCAGGCTCGAGCGGCACCGCGAGCAGCTTCATGGATGTGGCCGGCAAGGAGTCGCCGTTTTGCTGAAAGCGTATGTCGCCAGCGGCAGAAAAGCGGGGCGTTTTTAAAATCGCGAGCTCCCGAGCAGCGGCCCCGACTCTGGCGAACTCCAGAACGGTGAACGCGAGAACTACACGGCCGGTCGCCCACATCATACCGGAGGAGCGGCCAGCCAATCGACAAGCCACGCACACAGCTCTGGCTTCGTGTCGCAATGGACGAGCGGAAAGGCTGGCCGGCAGATGCCAAAGCCGGTCCCATACGCTGCGCCATTGACCACGCAAAGATCACTCCCGTTCTCCTCGAGTTGACGAGCGCCGCTCCGAAGAGCGTCTTCACGGGTGCCGTTTAGCTCGTATTTCCACCCGACGAGGCGACTTTGAAGGAAGAGCGGGCGTAAGTCCGCGATCAGCTTGCTCGTCGGCTCCAGAGTCAGCGTCAGCTCACCCGCCCGACTGGAGATCTTCGCATCGCCAACATCACTACCCGTCACGGAGACCAGGTTCTTCACCCGGAAATCGCACAAAGCGGCCGCATGGAAGACCGCATCCACGCGCCCGCTCGCGCTCTCCTTTGCGAGCTGTCCCCGCAGGTCATCGTTCGTTGTGAAGGGCAAATGCGCCGACCCCTCGAGCTGCTCATTGCAACTAGCCCCGGTGCCCTTCAGACACAGGACGTCGTGACCGGCAGAAGAAAGCTGATTCGCCAGGAGCACGCCGAGTTGCCCGGTGGAAAAGTTCGTCAGCCGTCGCACTTCGTCGATCGGCTCGTAGCTCGGGCCGCAGGTGACGATGACTTTCATACAGCAGGCCTACACAAGTCGCGGTGGCGCCTCAAGGCTTGCGCGGCGCTACTTCAGCCGCATCATCAGGCCCATGGATCGCCCGACCGCCACTTCGCAAATCCGCACGATCTGCAACGATCTTTCCGCCGGCATCACGCGCCTCCACCCGCTCCTGCCGGCGCTCGACGACGAGCCGACGAAAGGCGAGATCATCAAGGCTCTCTTCGAACTCACGAAGAACGTCGAGGTCGTGAAGAAGCAGCTCATGAAGCTGGAGCGGCGTGACGATAGCTCCCTCACCTAAGCGAGCGCCTTCGTGCAGCGCGTGGAGCTACTTCTTCCCGAAGAGATTCCAGCCGGCGCCTTTTTCGCTCTTGTTCTGCTGCACCTTCAGCTGGCCGAGCAGACTCTGCAGACCGAGATACGTCTTGTGCCACTGCGCTTCGACGTTCAGAACCGAGTCGGGCATTTCGCTCAGGTAACGGAGAGACGGTGCATTCGCAAAAAGGGAGTTCACTTCCTCCTTCTTCGGCCCGCTCTTGTCGGCGGAAGCGATGATCGCTTCGAGCCCTTGCGCGATGATGCTCTTGATTTCGAGAAACTGATTCTCATCGTCGCGTGAGAACGTCTGGTCCCGGGCCAGGTTTACGTAGGGGTTAAACTGCTTCCAGCACTCGATGTAGTTTTCCAGGTGCAGGATGAATTCCTCGAGGCTCTTGTAATGCATGGCAGGTGGCGTGTAGTTGCGGGCGAGATTGAGAGTAGCGGGATTGAGAAAAATGAGGGCACCGCCGCGGAGCTCGCGGGCGGTGATCGTGAGGCCGCTGTAGTTGATGTACAGATCGCTCAGCGGGAGATTCGTCTCGTGAGCTCGGGCAAAGGCTTCGAGGACCACGCGCCCGATCTCAGTAACGGCGATAAGCGGAAAGCTGCTCGGGAGAGTGGAGCCGACGATTTCTCCACCCCGGTGCAGGGTAAAGGCGCCAGAGGGCAGCCGTTCCGGACGCAGCGGCTTCTTGGACCGCGTGAAAGGCTTCAGGATACCCATTTAGTCTCGATCTGTTTCATGGTTTCACGGATGTGCGGGAGCACGGCGGAGCGGGTGAAGCCGATGCCAAGCGCTTCGCTGTCGCCGATCAAAACGGCCACGTGGCGCTGGGGCCCAAGGGCCTCGACGTCTTCAAGCTGACCGGCCTCGAGACGCTCGCCGAGGTCGTGCAAGGCCTCGGCCGTGCCGTGGATCCAACTCGCCATTTCGTCAGGATTTTCGCAGCCCCACTGATCGAACTTCTTCTTGTCCCCAAGCTCTACGGCAACGGCGAACTGCACGCCTTTATAGCGTGCGAAGGCTGCCAGTCCGACGGCCTCGTTGCTGGCCTCAGTCGCCGCACTTTCGTCGATCGACTGCGCCGTTTCCATGAGCAGGCTCTCGTAGCTGCTGAAGATCGTCCGCGGTCGCGGTATGTCGGAGGGCAGAATCTCGAAGTTGCCCGCTTTCCAACGCAACATCTCGAGGAACGCTTCCTTGCCCGAGACTTCGCCGGTCGCCGCATCGATGATCTCACCGCGCTGCACCCAGATACGGCCTTCATCGGTCGCCGTCGTGATTTTGAGAATGGCGGAGCTCTGCGTGAGACACTCGAGCTGCACGATGTCGACCAGTGTCTTGCTCTGCACGCCGCGAAAGCCACCCTGCTCCTCGCGCTCGAGCAGCGACTCGATGCAATCGACAAAATTGATGATCTCTTTGCCCGTCTTGGGCTTCTCGATGTAGAGATCAATGCCCATGGCATAGGCGCGGGCGCGGAATTGCTCGTCCTCAGCGGCGGTCATCACCACCACGCGGAGCGCGGGGAATTTGCGGCGCACGATCGCCAGCACCTGGAAGCCATCCATCACCGGCATACGCAGATCGACGAGGAGCAGATTGAAAGGCTCGCTCTCCAGCAAGGCGATGGCTCGGGCGCCGTTATCAGCCGTATGGATCTCGGGCTGGCTGGGCAGCCGTGCGAGGATCTCCTGGTAGATTTCCAGGATGTCGTGCTCGTCGTCGAGGATGAGAATTTTCTGGCGGGCGTTCATGGGCGGTATCGTTGCGGTGCGCGCGAGGAGTGTCGGCTAGAGATGGGCGCGAGAGGATGGCATACGCGGGAGCTGTCTAAGCACGACATGAGCCAAGCGAGTTTGCGGATGAAAGAAAATTCTGTCCTTTGAAGGTTGTGGCACCCCGGCTGCTGAGTCAGGGTCGAGAAAACCTCCCGGCACGCATGTTAAAACAAATAAAGAACTGGTTTCGCAAGCCCCAGGCGAAGCCAGCACCTGTCCCGGTTGCAGTCCGACGCTCGTTCGTGGAACCGCCGGTTGCAGTCGCCAAGGTCGAAACGGCGCCTCTCTCATTGGCCGCGATCCTGGCCAAGCTGCCGGAAGATCTAAAGAGCACGATCCAGAAGATGCCCGAACCGGAGGTGCTCGTGGCGCTCCCACTCACCACGATCATCAAGCAGCTCCCGAGCGGTTCTGTGAAGATGTCCTTCGCCAGCCTGCATCGGCAGTCGCCCGCCGGGACTTTTAATAGTCGCCCCGTCGAAGCCAAGCGGCTCATCGAGGTGCCGCTTGCGGAAATCTTCAAACGAGTGAGTCCGGCGGTGCTCCGGCGCAGGGACGATCAACGTGCCTTGGAGGTAGCAGATGGGTTCGATCTTTTCGGCGATGTAGAGAATCCCTATTCCATTTCGCCAACGCTGCCGCAAGAGCAGGAGGAATACGTCGCCGCTCCCGATCCTGAACCTGCGCCGATCCCCGCACTCAAGATGCCCGCGCCGATGGTGGCAGCTCCACCAATTGGGGTCGCTCCGACACTTCAGCCGGAGCCAGCCGCACCGATGCGCACGGTCGCTCCGCCTCCTGCTTTTGCCCCTAAAACTCAGCCGCGCGCGGTCGCAGCGCCTGCTGCCGCGCAACAACCAAAGGTCGCAGCACCTAAGCTGGCCGCAGCGCTCAAAGTGGAGCCAGCCGCGGCAGCCATGCCTGCCGCGGCTCCCGCAGTAGCCGGCGACGATCGGCCACCGCTGGTCGTTTCTCTGAATGACCTCTCGACCGCCTGGCCAGAGGAAATCCGCAGTGAAATTGCGGCGCTCGATCAGCCGACTGTGGCGCTGCCCTCATCCGAAGTCGGCGCCGGCCTCGCGAAAGGAAAGGTTGCCTTCACCTGGGGACAAATCCGCACCTGGACAACCCCGGGCTTTTCGGTCGATACGGCAGTAGCCGACTCCACGGAACTCTCCGTGCCATTGCGGACGATCGCTCCTGCTTACCTGAAGCTTACCAAGCAGGGCTCGACCCGAAAGAGCATCGCTATTGACGACACAATTCCCGCGCTCTTTGGAGGAGGCCGCGAGAAGCCAGCGAAACCGGAGGCAGCCGAAGAGGCTCAACCGGAGCCGATCGTTGAAGCTGTCCCAGAACCAGCACCGGAACCGGCGATGCAACTCGCCCCGCCAGCGCCTGAGCCAGAACCACCGGCAACGCCCGAATCCGCTCCAGAACCCCAATCCGCTCACGTCTTCGCGCCAGAACCAGACGCCGCTCCAGACGAGCGAGCTGGCGAGGAGCCGAAGAGCGAACGCTTTGTCTTTGCCGATGAGCCTGCTCGTGAAGTCGAACCGCCGGGGCTTGCTGCGGAAGCTTCACAGCCGCTTTTTGCACCCGAAAAGCCAGCACCTCTGCCCTTTGCGCCACTTCCTGACGGGCAAATGCCGCAGACTGTCGGCGAGATCTTTGGTCAGCCCGACAAGACAGAATGGAAGCCGGCCGAGATCGTCGAAAACATCGTTCGCCTCCCTCAGATTGCCGGCGCGATCGTCGCACTGCAGGAAGGCCTTGTTGTCGCGCATCACCTGCCGGAAGGAATGAAAGGCGAAGTTGTCGCCGCTTTCCTCCCGCAAATTTTCGCCCGCCTGAATCAATATGCGAGCGAGATGAAGCTTGGCGAACTCGACGACCTCCTCTTCAGCACGCACGGCGCGCACATGCAGATTTTCCGACTTGGTTACGTCTTCTTTGCCGTTCTTGGCAAACCGGGCGAGGCCCTTCCGTGGCATGAGCTTAACCTCATTAGCCAGGAGCTCGCGCGCCACGTCGATCGCTAACTCACAACACCCATGGCAATCATTAACCAGGCGACGAAGGAGCTGCAGGTAAAGATCGTTTACTACGGCCCCGCCAAGAGCGGTAAGACAACGAATCTGGAGCAGATCCACTCCAACGTGCAGGTCCCTAACTCCGAATCGAAGGGCAAGATGACCTCCCTCGCGACGAGTTCGGATCGCACGCTGTTCTTCGATTTCTTCCCGCTCGAAGCCGTGGCGATCCGCGGCTTCAAAACCAAGTTCGCCCTCTTCACTGTCCCTGGTCAGGTCATCTACAATGCCACTCGGCAGATCGTCCTACGCGGCGTCGATGGCATCGTCTTCGTGGCTGACTCCCAGTACGACAAGATGGAGGAGAATATCGAGACCTTCAAACACCTCGAGGAGAACCTGAAGACTCTCAACCTCAAGCTCGACGACATTCCTTATGTGATGCAGTACAACAAGCGGGACCTGCCCGATGTTGCGCCCGTTGAGTATCTGGATTTCGTCCTCAACAATCGCGAAGTGCAGGTGCCGACATTTGAGGCGGCAGCTTCCAACTGCGAAGGCGTCTTCGAGACGCTGAATATGATCACCCGCATGCTCCTCCACAAATTTCTCAACGACGGCGGTCGTCGCTAGCCCATTATATGAGCCAATTCCCACAGCTCAATCAGCAGGACCTCGACGTTCTCGATCAGGTCCTTCGCGAGTTATTAAAAAAGAGCGAAGCCAACATTGCTTTGCTCGTCGAAAAGGCCGGATATCTCATTCATCAATGTGGTAATCCCGAGGCGATCGACACTACGACTTTCGCCACGCTCGGATCAAATGCCTATAACGCGGTGCAGTTCATGGCGAACCTGGTGAATGAGAGCAACTTCACCAGCATGTATCAGCAGGGGGAAAACTATAGCACCCTCATGCTGAACGTGGATGAGAACTCGCTGCTCGTAATCGTGTTTCCGACGCATCTCACCGTTGGATCGATGAAATACTATGCGGCTCCGACGGTGAAGAGCATCGCCGACCAGATCGTTGTTGCCACCAAGCGCGGGGACACTGGTCTGGATCTAAGCGACATG
>DASVRY010000300.1:0-1847 GCA_036388395.1 Chthoniobacteraceae bacterium | reverse complement strand
GTTCCCAAATCCGAACTTGAACTCCGCCAGGAGCAACTCATCACGGGACGCCAAGAAGATGAGCGACGATCCGAACAGCGCGAGAGCAAAAGACGCACACGCTCACGTTCAACTTTGAAGTGCAACAAAGCCTGACCAGAGCAATGCAGCGAATCGTCTTCGCCAATCGCTGATCTTGGTTCGTTAGGCAACCCTACGCGTCCTTTGAACCTCAGTTTCCAGACCATTCTCGCAGCGAACTACAGCGCGGGCCTTCTTGAAGGTCTGGTGTGGAATCTGGCTTTGTTGGCAGGCGCGTTTTGCGCTCTCCTTGCCGTGATATTGTCGCTGTTCTTACCGACCCGCCGAGCCTCACAAATCTCCGGCTACTGTGCGCTCCTTTGCAACTGCCTCGCCACCCTAATCCTGTTTCTCTTAGTCTATCCCGTTGTATACTCGGCCGACGGACACAGCGAAGAAACTCGCTGGAATCTCGTCACGGTATCCAGTTGCACAGCCGCAGTTCTACTCGCTCGCCTCTTTGCCGCAGTTCGCACATCTCGTGCTCACAAAAAGCCCAAAGCGGCGGCACTCGCAAATGACCGAATCGCCTAACCAGCCGATGCAGCGAACAGATACCGCGTGTCAGCCAGCTGCAAAGCACCCGGACCCGCCGCCACGCAGCATCTGTCGCTGATCTTTGGGCGTTAGGCGTTGCTCGCGTGATCCTGGATCGTGACCATTGAATATCCATCCGAGATTCACGGTTTCCGACTCACCGAGCGACAAGATTCTCCGGGTTGGGCGCCATCTTGTAGCTTGCAGACTACGGCGAGCTTCACTCCGGACTCCGCTCGTCAGCTTCTCCTTACCTTACCGGAACACATCCAGATTTGTTACGCGGACCCAGACCGAGGCGACTCCTCAGATCTCACTTACGTCTTCATTCGCCGCATTGACGACCGGTTCTTCGAGCAGACCGGCGGCCACGGCTGGATTTCTCAGTTGAGCGAGTCTCCTTTCGAGCGCGTTCTTTCGTCATTCACTTCCAGCCGATTCGTTCGTTCGCCGCTCGACGACTTTGAGTCATTCACCATCCAGACGATTCCAGACCATCAGCGTCATGCGCACAGAGGAAGCACCCGCAGAGCCAGCCGCGCAGCAGCCACGCCAGCCCTCCGCTGCCTCTGAGCTCGGGGTCGTTCGGCGTCTTCGGAGGGTCTCGCGCGAAATTGCCTCTACCTTTCCGTGCGTCGTTGAACAATCCGCCCGATGAATCAAGACGCTGAGCCTCATTCCCTGGCTCATATCGGTGATCACCGGATGGACTGGTGGAACCCCGACTTTCTCGCGCTTCTGGCCAACCGCGCCCGCCTGCACAATTGCCGACGCTTGCTCGATGTCGGCGTTGGCGACGGGCATTGGCTCGCCTCGCTCCTCCGAGCCATCGAGTTGCCGCGCGAGATCGCGGTGCTCGACTTCGAGCAGCATTGGCTAGAGCGCGTGCGTGCCGGCGAGTTGCACCGCTCGACAGCGGCACAGGGCTGCACGTGGGAGTTTCTGCACGGCGATTGTCGCGCCATTCCGAGCGCACCTGATCGGTTCGATTGCGTCACCTGCCAGACGTTGCTGATGCACTTGCCCGACCCTGCGGCAGCGTTGTGGGAGTTTGTTCGGGTCGTGCGACCGGGCGGCGTTGTGCTCGTGGCCGAGCCCGTCAATCTACTGAACCGCGCGCCAATGACCGCCCTTTCGTTCCGCTTGCGTCCTGACGCACACGCTCGGCTCTTTTGCTTTTGGCGGCACCACGAGTTGGGGATGCGCGCCGCCGGCTTGGGCGATCATTCCCTCGGCGCGCAGTTGGCATC
>DASVRY010000299.1:0-3167 GCA_036388395.1 Chthoniobacteraceae bacterium | reverse complement strand
CGGATCGCGCACGCCGATCAGTTCGCGCTCGCTCATCATCACCAATGAAAAGGCCCCCTGGATGCGCCGCAACGCCCCGAGCACGCCGCTCGCGCCCTGCGGCTGCGCGAGGAGGTGGAGGATGATCTCGCTATCCACCGTTGTCTGGAAGATGGAGCCGCGCTGTTCGAGGCCGTCGCGCAGTTCCGCCGCATTCGTGATGTTGCCATTGTGCGCGATGGCGAGCTGCCCGCGCGCGCAATCGACCATCAGCGGCTGAGCATTCGTGACATTGCTCGAGCCCGTGGTGGAATACCGCACATGGCCGATGGCGCGCGTGCCTTTCAGCCGCTCGAGATCGGCGGGCGAGAAGACCTGAGAGACCAGTCCCATCGCGACATGGCGGCGGAAAGGCGAATTCGGGCCGTCGGCGGTGGCGATGCCGGCGCTCTCCTGCCCTCGGTGCTGCAGCGCGAACAGCCCGTAGTAAGTGAGCACGGCTGCATTCGGGTGGCCGAAGACGGCGAAGACGCCGCACTCGTGGGAAGGTTTGTGGTGCTTCAAGCGGGAAAGGGCGGATGGGGAGAGTAGCCTCCCGCAGACCTTGGTCAAGCGGCAGCCGTGGATCGTTTGCACGCCGCTGACGGCTGGGGGGTCGAGCCGGAGCAAAGTCATCGCCAATGCGACTGCAGAGACCTAGCCTCACGGGCGATGATACTGCGCTGGGTTTGCCTCCTCTTGATCCTCGCATCGGGGCTAACCGCCATTCCGACGAATGGCGCGGAGAAGCTCATCGTCGGGGCCGCAGCGAGCCTCAAGGGCGCTCTCGAAGAGGTGGAAGCTGCGTATTCGGAGCAAAGGCGAGATCTCAAGCTTGTCTTCAACTTCGCGGGGTCCGGCATGCTCCAGCAGCAGATCGAGAACGGCGCACCTGTGGATGTCTTCATCTCCGCGGCGCCCCGACATATGGACGTGCTGGAGAAAAAAGGCCTGATCCTCGCCGACACGCGGCGTGACTTACTGACGAACACGCTCGTGCTCATCGCCTCGGAGAACGCGCCGGTGCTCACGTCGTTCAACGATTTACAGAAGCCTCAGGTGCGCCGCATCGCGGTTGGTGATCCGCGCTCTGTCCCGGTGGGAGCTTACGCGGCTGACGTCATCAGGTCGCTCGGTCTTGCTGAATCACTCGCGCCGAAGCTCGTTCGCACCCTGGATGCGCGGCAGGTGCTGACCAGTGTGGAGACGGGCAATGCCGAGGCGGGTGTCGTCTATCTCACTGACGCAAAATTCTCGGGCAAAGTGCGCGTGGCGGCGACCGCTCCCGAGGGCAGCCACGCGCGGATTGTCTATCCTGTCGGGGTGATCAACACGTCGCGTAAACCAGATCAGGCCCGCGAGTTCGCCACCTTTCTCGACAGCAGGATCGCACGTGCCATATTTGAAAAGCACGGATTCCACACGCTGTAGCTGATGGATTTCACGCCGCTCTGGCTTTCGCTGAAGACCGCCGTCGCGGCAACAATTCTCACGGTTTTCTTCGGCATTCTCTGCGCGCGATGGCGGCTCGGGCGCAGAGGCCGTGCGGTCCACATTTTGGATGCGGTGCTCATGCTCCCGATCGCGCTGCCTCCGACCGTGATTGGCCTCGGGTTGCT
The DNA here is from genome assembly GCA_036388395.1 of Chthoniobacteraceae bacterium. Lineage (GTDB taxonomy): Bacteria > Verrucomicrobiota > Verrucomicrobiia > Chthoniobacterales > Chthoniobacteraceae > DASVRY01. Next base: position 1,530 of record DASVRY010000299.1, on the reverse strand, counting down.
CCTCATCTTCGGCCGCAGTTCGCCGGTCGGCGAACTGCTCGCGCAGCTTGGCTGGGCGATCATCTTCACCTGGCCAGCAACCGTGCTCGCGTCGTTCGTTGTCGCCTTTCCGATCATGTATCAGACCACCCGGGGCGCCTTTCAGCAGATCGACCCGAGCCTCCTCGATGCCGCGCGGCTTTTTGGCCGAAGTGAATGGTCGTTGCTCTGGCGGATCATGCTTCCGCTGGCGTGGCCAGGCGTCGCGGCAGGCGCTCTCTTGAGCTTCCTGCGCAGCCTCGGAGAGTTCGGCGCGACGCTGATGATCGCCGGCAATATTCCGGGCACGACGCAGACTGCTCCGGTAGCCATCTTCTTTGCCGTCGATGCTGGGGAGAGGCGCGAGGCGCTGCTGCTCTCGGTGGCCCTTCTCGTCATCTCCTTTGCTGCCCTGCTCCTGGCAAATGCCCTTACCCGGGCACGGCAGGAGTAAGCCGCTGCTTCGGATGCGAGCTAGCCCACGGCAAAGGTCCGCTCGGGCGCCGCAATACGAATGTTCTTCAGCGGTGGATTCACGCTGCCGCCAAAAAACATCATGATGCCCAGTTCAACTCCCGCAACTTCGGGACATCGTCCGCGTGCGCTGATCGTTGACGACGAGCCATCCGTCCGTGAGGTACTCTCACTTTTCTTTACTGAGGAAGGTTACGATGTGGGCGAGGCCACGGATGGCGACGTAGGGCTGGAGACGTTTCGTAATGGCGCTTGGGATGTCGTCTTTACTGATAGGATGATGCCACGGATGAGCGGTGATCTGCTCGCGGCTGAGATTCGGAAGATCGCGCCGAACATGCCCATTGTGCTCGTGACGGCGTATGCCGATATGTTGCCCGACGTAAACTCCAATGGGTCCTGTTTCGACATGGTGGTCCGCAAGCCATTTACCCGCGAGACGCTGCGGGCCGCGCTCAGCAGCGTGCGCTTGCAGACCCGGTCTACTGACCAGCGTGCGCCATCGGCCATGGCCAAGGCGTTGCGAGCAAGGGGCGCGTGATAGCTGAGCTGCGCGGCTGACGAAAACGTGAGGTTTGGTCGTGGTGAATGGCGGCGATGGAACCTCCGGAGAGCGGACTCGTCCCGAGTGCTGGCGAAGGCGTACCGCCTTCGCGAACTTCCCGACCGCGACACTTATCCGAGATTCCGAGAGAAGACCCGTTTCGTCGAAGAGCGGATCCAACGCCAGCCACAGTTCGCCACTCGAGCTTCTCGGCGGCGTACTTTCTACCCCGATTCGCGCTTAACTTTTCATCGCCGCCGCGATGGAGTCGTACCATGCGCCATGCAGGTCGGCGAGCGGCCAGGCGAGTTGCTGGCCAGCGACGTCGATCTTCAACTCTTTGCCCCCGACGACACCGAGGCGCCGTGCGGGAACCCCTCGCCACTCGAGCAGCGAAAGCACAGCCGTCGCGCTCCCAGCCGAAACGCTGATCACGATGCGCGACTGTGTCTCATTGAAAAGGAGCGCGTCTAGACGCTGACCCGCGGGAAGCG
>DASVRY010000298.1:0-2470 GCA_036388395.1 Chthoniobacteraceae bacterium | reverse complement strand
ACTGACTTTTTCCTTCGGCGTTTCGTAGCTGCCGCGATCGAGGAGGAAGGTTTCGCGCGGCTTGTCATCGCGCATCACCATCACGCGCGGCACTTCCTCAAACTTATATTTCGCCACTTCTCTTTTCAGCGCCTCGACTTGTTTCGTCCCCGGGTCGCTTCCGGCGATGCTGGGCCAAACCTTCTGCTCGAACCGTTGGCGGAGCCGTTTCTCGAGATCCTCCTTTTGCTCTTTGGTCCGTGCAGATTCTTCAATGCGCAGGAGTGCAGCGATTTCCCCGGGCAGCGGCTCCGTAAATCCAATACCCGTACGCGAAGTCGGAGTGAGCCCCGACTTCCACGCAGCCAGCGCGAGCTCGAACTTCTGCTTGGCCTGCCCAGCGGTTTCGGCCTCTTTCACCTTCGCCTCCTTCTCTGCAATCCACTTCTTGTGGTCGTCGTTCATCAACTCGAGGAACGGCTCGGCCACCCGCATGCGGGTCGGGGAGCCGCCCGCGAGGCCGTTCTCGGACACTTGGTTGAACGAGGAGAGTAGTGAGTAGTAGTCCCGCTGGGTGATAGGATCGAACTTGTGATCATGGCACTGCGCGCAGGCCATCGTCAGGCCAAGCCAGGTGGTGGAGGTGGTATCCACTCGATCGAAAAGAATATTGAAACGCTGCTCCTCCGGGATGGCGCCGCCTTCCCCGTTCAGCAGGTGGTTGCGGTTAAACGCTGTGGCGATGAGCTGATCGTTCGTCGGCTTCGGCAGTAGGTCGCCGGCGAGTTGCTCGATGGAAAACCGATCGAACGGCATGTCGGAATTCAGCGCCCGCACAACCCAATCCCGCCAGATCCATTGGAAAGTATCGCCGTCTTGTTGGAAGCCGTTGCTGTCGGCATACCTCGCGGCATCGAGCCAGGGCAGCGCCATTCGCTCGCCGTAGCGGGGAGAGCTGAGCAGGCGATCAACCAGCCTTTCGTAAGCGTCTGCGGATTGATCCGCGACGAAAGTATCAACTTCCTCCGGAGTGGGCGGCAAGCCGATCAGGTCGAGCGAAACCCGCCGGATCAAGGTTGCGCGCTCCGCTTCCGCGGAGGGGTTGAGGCCAATCTTCTCGAGCTTTGCGAGGACGAATCGATCGATGTCGTTGCGCGGCCAGTCGGCCCGATTCACGGAGGGAAGCGGCGCACGCTTCGGCGCGGTGAACGCCCAGTGGGGCTGATATTCGGCGCCTTGGTTGACCCAGCGCTTGAGCATCTCCTTCTGCTCGGCGGTGAGCACGCGATTCGCCTTCGGCGGCGGCATCTGCTCGTCACGATCGTGCGAGAGGATCCGCTGAATGAGCGAACTCGCCTCGGCATCACCGGGAACGATTGGGATCTCTTCGGTCTCAGCCGGCTTCAGCGCCTCCTCACGGACATCGAGCCGCAGGCCACCTTTGCGATGGTTCGGATCCTGGCCGTGGCAGTAGAAGCAGTTCTCCGAAAGGATCGGGCGAATGTCGCGATTGAAGTCGAGCTTCTCCTCTTCGGCGCTCGCGGAGGCGACAGAAGAAAGTGCGACCGAGGTGCACAAAAGTGCGCGGAGAAACGGGGTGAATGTCGTCGGGGAGGGCAACATGTGACCAATAGAGTAAGCTACTCTGGCGCGCTGGCAATTTACGCAGGCGCGTAAGGGCGCGGCGTGATTGATAGGTGGTCGCCGAGCTCTTCCGCCGCTCACCATTCACCTCTCACCAATCATGCTGCCTCAGTCAGACCAGCCGCTCTTTTACCGCGAGCGAGACCGCGGCCGTCATTCCATTCACGTGCAGCTTTCGGTAAATGCACCGGATCACGTAATCGGCGGTGTGCAGGTTTAAATCCATTCGATCAGCGATTTGCTTCTTCACCAAGCCTTCCACCATCAACTCGAGCACGGCCTGCTCCCGTTCGGTGAGGCCGTAATCTTTTTGCTGGGGAGCGAGCTTGGAGAACATCTCGAGCACCCGGCGGGCGACGCGCGGGTTCATCGGAGAGCCGCCGGTGAGCGCTTCGCGAATTGCCTCGGCCACGCGCTGCATTGGCTCGGATTTGAGCAGATAACCGGAGGCGCCGGCGCAGACTGCTCGGAAGATTTTGTCGTCATCCTCGAACACGGTGAGCACAAGCAAGGTCAGCTCGGGCCAGAGCGCTTTCAGCTCCTGGATGCCGCTAATTCCATCCATCCCTGGCAGGCCTATGTCGAGGAGGATCGCGTCGGGCCTGGCCTCGGTCTTCAGCGCAAGCAGCGCGTCTTCACACCGCTCGAAGCCGCGCACGGGTGCGAAGTCATGCTGCGTCCCCAGCGCGCGCACGGCAGCGCGCCGGAAGGCAGGGTTGTCTTCGATGATCCAGACAGAGGGCATGGGGAGAGAGGCAGCGTGGATGGTGATTGGTGATTGGTGATTTGTCAGCGAGTGCGGAGCTCTTCTACTAATCACCAATCACCTCTCACCAATCACGCTGCT
>DASVRY010000297.1:0-18924 GCA_036388395.1 Chthoniobacteraceae bacterium | reverse complement strand
AACGCGACGGCGATGACCACCTCCGGACCGGTCGCTGCAGGGGCGACTTACAAGTTCGTCGCTGTCGGCATCGTGCCCGGTGGCGTGAACTCGTCGGATACGTCAGTCATTACCGTCAGTGCGACGGGCACCGCCACGGCGACACCAGCCGCCACCCAGACGAATACTGACACCACGACGGTAACGAACAACGCGGTGATGAGCGTGACAAAGGCGTCCAGCTCGAGTTCCGGCGGGCCCGGTAGTGGCCCCCACACGTTCACGCTTACCTATACAAACACCGGGAACAACAACGCCACGAACGTGATCATCACGGACGTGATCCCGAGCGGAATGACGTATGTGGCGAACAGCGCCCGCTGGAGCGTGACCGGCTCGACGGCCCTGACCGACTCAAACGACGGCGTGCAAGGCAGCTCACCGGACACCATCGCCTACGACTTCGGCCAGACGGCAGCCGGCCGGGTCACAGCAGTAGTCGCGCGCGTGCTCCCCGGTGAAACACGGACCATCACTTTCACTGTCACGATCAATTCCGCTCAGAGCGCTGGCAGTGTCCAGAACACTGCTAACTATAGCTATGATCCAGGGACCGGCACACCGATCGGACCATTCCCCACGAATACCGTAAACTTCACCGTGGTGCAGAACGCAGGCGTAAGCGTCGGCGATTCCACTGTCGCGACTGCCCCGCAAGGCGGGACCGTGGTCTTCACAAACCTCGTTACGAACACCGGCAATGGCGTCGACGCCTTCAATATCACAGTGGCGAATACGTCATTCCCGGCGGGCACGTCCTTCCAGCTCTTCAAAGCGGACACGAACACGCCCCTGGTGGACACCAACGGTGATAACGTTCCTGACACGGGCAATCTGCCAGCGGCCGGAACCTACAACGTCATTGTGAAGGCGATCCTGCCGGCATCGGCAACCGGGACGAACGTGAACTACACAGCGGTCGTCACGGGCACCTCGACGACGAGCAGCAGCGTCTCCGATACAGGTAATGACGTTCTAACGTCGGTCGCATCGAACACGGTCGATCTGACAAACAATGCCGCGGTGCCTGGTGGTCTCGGCAGCGGTGCCGGCCCGGAAGGTGCCGCCGTGGTCACGAACACCGCGAGCCCTGGTGCGACGAGTCGCTTCACGTTGTTCGTGAACAACACAAGCGGCACCACGGATACGTTCAACCTCGCAGCCAGCACCGACTCCACCTTCGGCTCGCTCGCGCTTCCCGCAGGCTGGACTGTGGTCTTCCGCGATACCAGTAACGCTGTAGTTACCTCCACGGGCGTGCTGGTCGCCGGTGCCAGTAAACAAATCCTTGCGGATGTCACCGTTGCCGCTGGTCAGAGTCCAGGCGCAATTGATCTATACTTCCGCGCCTTGTCGCCGACGACGGGCGCAAGCGATCGCTTGCACGATGCAGTGAACGTCAGCGCTACCCGATCGCTCGTGCTCTCGCCGAACAACACCGGCCAGGTCGCACCCGGCGGCACGATCGTCTATACCCACGCCCTGGTAAATAACGGCAACGTGCTCGAAGGCGATGCGGCTGGTAGTTCAGTTACGCTCGCCACGGCTAACGCCGGCACGGGTTGGAGCAGCGTCATTCACTATGATGCCAATGCGAACGGCATCATCGATGGCGGCGATCCAATCGTTACAAACCTCACCTTTGTGAGCAACGGTGTCACCGGCCTTACTCCGGGTGAAAGTGTGACCTTGCTCGTCAAGGTGACCGCTCCGCCCGGAGCCGCGATTGGGGCTCAGGACACCGCGACACTATCCGCCACGACCACGAACGGAACCTATACAACGACCGTTCCAGCAGTGGCTAATGCGACCGATAACTCGACGGTGATCAATGGCGACGTTGCGCTCAACAAGGAGCAGGCGCTCGATGCGAACCTCGACGGCAACCCAGACACAGCCTATAGCCCGGCGCAGATCACCACTGGTGCGCTGCCTGGTCGCGGGATTCGCTACCGGATCACCGTGACGAACAAAGGCACGGCGCCCGCAACCACGGTGCGCGTTTACGATAGCACGCCTGCCTTCACGACCTACACGACGACTGGCCCAGCCACGATCGTTGGCGGCTCTGCAGCAGCGATCGTCAGTGTGCCTGCGGACAAGGCCGCTGGTGCGCTGGAGTTCCATGTCGGGACGCTCAATCCCGGCGAGTCCGCGATCATCACCTTCGGCGTGACGATCACGCAGTAGGCGGCTCGCCGCGCTCCTCCCAGCTTCCAGTGAACCTTCGAGCTCCCCATCGAGGAGACGGATGGCTGCGGAAGAGCGCGCGGCGGTGCGGTCGGCGGCTGGCCCTTTTTGCCGCCGCTTTGGGCGTGCTGATCGCGTCTCCTGCAGTGGCGCAGAAGGCAGGGGCGGTTGGGAACAAAAACGAGATCGTGAACGTCGCCCGCGCGACCTTCGTGAATGAGGAGGGCATAGAGGTGGCGATCAAATCCTCGCCTGTGCGTGCGCTGCGGGAGAAACCCGCGCCGGCAGTGAAGCTCGCCAAGACGGCTTCCGACATGGCGCCGATGACCGGCTCCGAGGTGGCGTTCACCGTGCGAGCCGTGGCTGGTCCGCAAGCTGTCGCAGCTCAAGTGGATGCCACGGTGGATGGGCAGCCGCAGATGCTCGTGGTGCTCCGGGACGGCATCCCTGTGCAGACGCAGTTCGTGCGCTTTGAGAGCGGTACAAGCGCAGCTACGCAGCTGTATCACAGCAGCGGGGATCCTCTGCATAGCTACAGCACCACCCCGCCTGCCGATCTGAAACGCGTGGATGCTGTAGCGCTCGGGATGCTCGGCATGGCTGCTGGGGAACGTTCGAGCCTGCGTTTCAGCGTCAGGGTAGGGGAATCGGCAAAGGGTACGATCACCAACACTGCGAAGCTGTATTCCACGGCGATGGCTAACCAGCCGCTGGCTGTCACGCTATCGAACACGGTTACGCTGGCTCCGACGGTCCCGCCTGATCCTTTCGGCATCGTCTTTGATAGCCGCACCAATACTCCCGTAGCTGGTGTCCGCGTGACACTCATCGACAGCGCCACCGGAGCTCCGGCGCGGGTCTTTGGTAGCGATGGCTCGCCTGCACCCAATGTCGTCGTGACCGGCACCGATGGCCGCTACTCCTTTCCGCTGCTCGCTCCTGGAAGCTATATCCTGCAGGTCCTGCCGCCGCCCGGACACACCGCCCCTTCGAAGATGTCGCCGGTGGACATGCCGAGTGGACGGGCGCTGGATCCAAACGCTTCCTTCGGGCTGAGCTTTGTCGTCGATCCGAGCGCAGGTGCGCTACAGTACGACATCCCCGTTGATGCAGCCGGAGACGGCGCCGGACTGTTCGTGCAGAAGCTAGCCTCACGGCAAACCGCGGAGATCGGTGATTTCGTGGATTACACCGTGCGGGTGCGCAATGTCAGCGGTCGCGATCTCGAGGACGTCACCCTCGACGATGAACTCCCACAGGGGTTCGTTTTCCAGGAAGATTCCGCCCGCAGCGAGACCGGACGCAAGCTGCGGAGCGCGTCCGGGAGCCGTGGCCCCCGGATCAAGCTAAGTCTCGGCGAGCTGCCGGCGGATAAGATCACCAGCGTCAGCTATCGCGTGCGGATCGGCGCTGGTGCGCTGCAGGGCGACGGCATCAATCGCGCACAGGCAAGCGCGCCCGGCCAGCCGCCGGCCCGAAGCAATATCGCTACGGCGCAGGTGCAATTGCAGGAAGGCGTGTTCACCAGCCGCGGCGTGGTGCTGGGTAAAGTCTTCGCCGATCTAAACCGCAACCGAATCCAGGATGCTGGTGAACCGGGCATCCCCGGTGTCCGCCTTTTCATCGAGGACGGCAGCTATGTAATCACCGATGGCGAAGGCAAGTATAGCTTCTACGGCATCACGCCGCGCCTGCATGTGCTGAAGCTGGATAAAGTCACGCTTCCGCCGGACGCCGAGCTGATGGTGCTGGATACTCGCAATGCCGGCACGGCTGGAACCCGCTTTGTGGATCTAAAGAAGTCGGAGATGCACAAGGCGAACTTCGCGATTGGGAACGCCACCGCGGCGATGCTGACGCACATCGAGAAGCTCCGTCTCGCCACGGAGAAGCTCGGCACCGAAGGCGCGCGAACCTTGAAAGCGGAGCTCACTCGTGATGGCAACCCGCTGCTCTCTGGCGCTGCCGATCGCCGGGCACAACCTGCGAGCGGCGTCATCGTGCCAGGCGTGGCGGTGCAGCCCACACAGGACATGCGCACCGAAGGCGCTGGCAGCCTCATCCTCGGTGATCAACGCTTCAATCTTTCGAAAGGAGCCAGCAACCAGCGGTCGTTCACGCAGCCGCTTTTCCAGGATCCCGTGCCGGAGCAAAGCGCCAGCACAACGGCCCCATCGCTGACACGCGCATCCGCACCGATGCATAGCATCGCTCCGCCCGCGCCTGCTTCCCTTTCGCAATCCGCGGGCGCTCCGCCGAGCAGCTTATCCTTTGAGCCAATCCTGCCGACCGGCGCCGCAGGCAGTGCGGACGACGCGCTGTTCGACGTCACTCCCGGTGTCGGTGCCACGTTGCCCGTGATCCCGATCCAAACCGCCGCGGCCTCAACGCCAGCCACGGCTTCCAGCGGGCCGGCCTTCCTGGATCTTCGAGATGGCGATACTCTGCCCATGGCGCAGACGACGATTCGGGTGCAAGGCCGAGTGGGTGGCGCTCTCCGCCTGCACGTGAATGGGGAGGAAGTTCCCCCTAGCCGTATCGGGAAGCGAGTCACTACCGCAGACGCTGGAACCGAGGTGCTGGAATTCATCGGCGTGACGCTCACGCCCGGCACGAACGAACTCGAGATCGCGCAAGTCGATCCCTTCGGCAATCCGCGTGGTGCGACGAAGATCCAGGTGATCGCCCCGGACAAGCTCGGCCAGATCAAGCTTACCCTTCCTTCCAACGAGCAGCCGGCCGATGGCCACACTCCGGCTCGCGTCCGGGTGGAGCTGCTCGATGCAAATGGCGTCCCGGTGACCGTGCGCACTGAGCTCACGCTGGAGGCGACAATGGGCGCCTGGCAGGCGACGGATCTGAATCCCGAAGCGCCTGGTGTGCAGGTGTTCCTCGAAGGTGGCCGCGCCGAGTTCGACGTTGCTCCACCGGTGGAGCCGGGTGATTGCAAGTTGCGCGTGAGCAGCGGCTCAATGCACGCGGAACAGACACTCCCCTTCCTCCCCGATCTCCGCCCAATGCTGGCTGCCGGTATCGTCGAAGGACGCGTGAATCTCACGAACTTCAACGCAGGCCGGCTCACCCGCGCCACGAAACGCGACGGCTTTGAAGATGAGCTGCGCGAACTTAGTATTGGCAACGACGAGCGCTCTGCGGCAGGACGCGCGGCCTTCTTCCTCAAGGGGAAGGTTAAGGGCGATTACCTCCTGACCGCCGCATACGATTCTGAACGCGAAGTGCGCGAGCGGCTCTTCCGCGACATTCAGCCCGATGAGTTCTATCCGGTGTATGGCGACTCGTCGGTGCGCGGCTTCGAGGCGCAAAGCACCGGGCCGCTCTACGTGCGCATCGACAAAAAGCGCAGCTATCTCCTCTATGGCGACTTTGTCACCCAGGCACCCGGTGACTTCCGTCAGCTAGGCGCGTATAACCGCAGCCTTACCGGAGTCCGCGAGCACTTCGAAAACTCGCGCGTAAGCGCCAACGCGTGGGCGAGCTACGACTCCACCCGCCAGATCATCGAGGAGCTGCGGGCGAACGGCACGAGCGGTCCATACCTCTTCAATGTGCGCAACGGCAACGGCCTTGTGAATAGCGAGAAGGTGGAGATCATCACTCGCGCTCGCAACAACCCTGGCCTCATCCTCCGCACCGAACCGAAGACGCGATTCAGCGACTATGAGTTCGAGCCATTCACCGGCCGGATTCTGTTCAAGGGGCCAGTGCCTAGTCTCGATGCGGATTTGAATCCGATCTCGATCCGCGTTACCTACGAAATCGATCAGGGGGGCGACAAGTTCTGGACCTACGGCGGCGACGCACAGTTGAAGCTAACCAATCGGCTCGAAGTCGGCGGCGCTTTTGCCCGCGAGGAGAACCCGCTTGGGAAATTCGGTCTTTATAGCGGAAACGCGGTGTTCCAGATTGCGCGCAGCACTTTTCTCCTCGGTGAAGTCGCTCGGACGGAAGACGAGATCTTCGGCAGCGGCAACGCATACCGATTCGAGCTCCGCCATACTTCCGAGAACGTCGCTGCCCGCCTCTTTTGGGGGAAAGCTGATCCAACCTTCCGGAATCCCGCAGCGTTGCTAACCTCCGGCGGAACCGAAGGCGCAGCCCAGATCGCGGTGAAGCTGGCGAAGAACACGCGGCTGCTGATCGAAGGCGTAGACACGGAATCGGCCGAGGGTGGTACGCGCCGGGGAGCGGCTGTCGCGCTCGAGCAGACCTTCCGGCACGATGTGCGGCTCGAGGTCGGCGGCCGCTATTCCGTGGAGAGTGGCGGTCCGGCCAGCGCCAGTACCGCGCTCGCTCGCGACGACGACACGAACACCATCCGCAGTGCACGCGCCAAGCTTACATTGCCGGTGCCATTCACGGCAGGCGCCGCACGCGTCTTCGGCGAGTACGAGCAGGACCTCTTCGATTCCGAGAAACGGATGGCGGCAATCGGAGGTGACTATCAAGTCGATCCAAAAACCCGGCTTTACGCGCGCCACGAACTCATCTCATCGCTCGGCGGGCCCTTCGAGCTGAACACGCTCCAGGAGCAGCACAATACCGTCATCGGGGTCGAGAGCACCTATATGAAGGATGCGCAGCTCTTCAATGAGTACCGGGTGCGCAACGCCATCTCCGGGCGTGACGCGGAAGCGGCGATCGGTTTGCGCAATACTTGGCCGCTCGCGCCCGGCTTGCGCGCGAATACCAGCTTCGAGCGTGTGGCGCCGATCGGTGGCGCACCGATCCAGCAGGAAGCCACAGCCGTCACCGGGGCGCTTGAATATACGGCCAATTCCGACTGGAAAGGCACCGCCCGCCTCGAGCTCCGCACCAGTGATGCGACCGATAGCTTGCTCAACACGATGGGAGTCGCGTGGAAGCTGAGCCGCGACTGGACGGCTTTAGGCAAGACCATCCTGTATCTGGCGGACAACAAGGCTCCCGGCGCCGGTGATCAAACGCAGGCGCGTATCCAGGCGGGCGTGGCCTGGCGTCAGACCGAGACCGATCAATGGAACGCGCTTGGTAAGTACGAGTTCAAGACCGAGGAGGACGAGACGAAGATGGACTTCAACGTCGCCCGTAAGGTTCACATCGTTTCCCTCGACGGAAACTATCAGCCAACGCCGGACTTCATTCTGAGCGGGCACTATGCAGGCAAACTCGTCTTTGAGGACTCCAATGGCATCAACGGCACCAGCAGTGCACACCTACTAGCGTCTCGCGTCACTTACGACCTCACCCGCCGCTGGGATATCGGCCTAAATGCCAGTGCGCTCGTCGATGGCAGCGGTGGTCATGGGATTCAGTATGGTCTCGGCCCGGAGGTCGGGTTCACGCTGCTCGACAATTTGCGCGTCGCCGTCGGTTATAACTTCCTTGGCTTCGAAGATCGGGATCTTAGCGAGTCGCAATACACGCAGTCGGGCTTCTACATTGCGATGCGGTTCAAGTTCGACGAAGAGCTGTGGCAGCGGCGAAAGAAGGAGGCAGGAAAATGAGGCGGAACTTCTACGGGCTGCTGCTCTTCACCTTGCTCTTTGCCTTCGGGGCCGTAGCTGCCCACGCTGCGCCAACGATCACGCGTCGCTCGTCGCCCGTCTTCTACACCGATTTCGGCAAAGGGCTGACCTCGATGTATGTCGGCTACGAGATAGCAAACGACGGGGTCGATCGGTCGAACGTCTATGCGACAATCTCCGGCTTCACCGGTGGCTTCGTGAGCCTGGCTCCCAATGAAAATGGCGTAATATCAATTGGAGCGATGGCCCCGAACGAGACGAAGATGGCCTTCTTCTATCTCAGTGCTACCGCGCTCACGGCCACTCCACAGGGCCACACCGTCACGCTGCTGGACAATGCTCCCGGCATTGGCGCGACCATCGCGAGCGCTAACTTTTCCTTGACTGGAGTAGAGGACACGATCGCCGCGAATGCGAACAAGGTGAACACGACGGTGACGACCCCGAACCCGCCGTCCGTTGGCGGATTGGTGACAATCACGGTGACGGGCGGCACAGGAACGATCGGCTCGCCAGTGGTGCTCGCCTTCACGCCTGCCTCATTCAGCAACTGGCGTGCAGATGCTCTCCAGCTAATCAACACGCAGATCACCTTCACCGGCGGAAATGCCGGCACCTTCACAAATACGCTGCTGATCCCAACCGCGGGCTTGAACAGCGCCGACACCAGCTACACGGCTGTCTATAACTTCCGGATCATCAACACCACGGGAGTCTCCACGCCGGTGAGCCCAGTCGGTTACATCTCCAGCGGCACGCAGGTGAAGCATACTGATACCGGGGATTTTGCGAATCTTCAGCCGATCCTTCCCAGTCAGAATACAACCATCTTGGCGAAGAATGCATCCGCCACAAATTTGCCCACCGGCGGGCTCGTCACCTACACCTTGCGCCTGACGAACAGCGGGCCGTATTCCGTGCAGTTCGATCGAATCGTCGACGTGCTGCCCTCGTCCCCGGCGAATGCAACCTACGTCAATAACAGTGCCACCTTCAACGGAGCCGCTTTCGGTAACCCGAGCGTAAGCGGGCAGACGCTGACCTGGACCGGAACGTTCGTGGTGCCTTCTGGAGCTTTTCGCGAATTCACGTATCAGGCGACGATCCCCAACATCGGCGGCTCGTATGTAAACCGCGCCACCGTTTACTTGGAGAACACGCGGATCGATACGACGCAAAGCACGAGCGATGACGCGCCAGCGCAAGCGTCGATCGCAGTTCCCGATGCTGACATCGTCGTCACAAAGAGCGGTCCGGCGGCGGCCATCGTTGGGAATACGTTTGCCTATACCATCAGCTACCAGAACAACGGACCGACTGGTGCGCAGAATGTCGTCCTCCGCGATACGCTCCCGGCGCAGGTGACTTTCGTTAGTGCCACGGGCGGTGGAGTCCATTCGGCGGGGGTGGTTAGCTGGACACTGCCGACAGTTGCGAACGGAGCTACGGGGAGCTTCACGGTGACTGTTCGTGGCGCATCGGCGGGCAGCGCTGTGAATGTTGCTTCGAGCACCTCGGATACCTACGATCCAAACACTGCAAACAATGACGGGAGCGCCTCTGGCGCGCGGGTGACGACGACGCTCACGACGAATGCCGATGTCGTCGTGACCAAGAGCGGGCCTGCCGCGGTGCAAGTGGGCCAGCCGTTTACTTACACGATCACTGCCACGAACAACGGCCCATCTCCGGCGCAAGGCGTAATCCTCAGCGACGAACTTCCGGCGCAGGTTACCTTCGGCAGCGCGAGCAACGGAGGTACGCATTCGGCTGGGACTGTGACCTGGCCATCGATCTTATCGATCGCGAGCGGCGCCGATGTTAGCTATACCGTCACGGTTACCGCGGTAGCCGAAGGAACCTTCACAAACATTGCGCGGGGAACCGCCACAACGACGGATCCGAGCGCCGGGAACAACAATGGCACCGCTGCCGCCAGCCGAGTAACAACCGTGGCAACGAACGGGTTCCCGCTTTCGGGATATGTTTACAACGATGCCAACCTGAACACGCGACGTGACGAGAGCGAGGTGGGGACCGGCTTAATACTTTACGTGAAGGCGGTAAGCACGAGTCAGCCGGCCGGACCGGCCTATGCTGCTGCCGCCGTGGATGCGGCCACGGGCATCTATAGTTTCTCAGCGGTCGCGCCCGCGATCTATACGTTGATCCTCGATGACAACGCGGATCTGCAGGATGTGACACCTGTGCAGCCAGCGGGATGGACAGGCACCGAGTCCGCTGGCGGAGTGCGGGGACCTGTGGCGGTCTCCACACTTCCGGTATCAGAGCAGAACTTCGGGCTGGCGAATGCAGTGCCCGTGCAGGGCCGCACCTTCATCGACAATGGCACAGGAGGCGGGAGCGCCAATGATGGAGTGCTGAACGGTGGTGAGCCCGGGCTGGCGAACTCTGTGTTGAGTCTGACCGATGCCGCTGGCGCCACGGTGTATTCCACGGTGTCTTCAGACGCCTCGGGTGACTTTACGCTCTTCATCCCGACCGGTCTGGCCCATGGCACCGCGCTGCGGATCGTTGAAACGAACTCGACGGGGAGTATCTCGACAGGTGGAACTGCAGGGACGACCGGCGGGACCTATGCACGCGCGATAGATGCAGTCACGTTCAACCTGGTAACAGGAATGGCCTACACGGGCGTGAGCTTCGGGAACCTGCTGGCAAACACGCTGACCACGGACGGGCAGCAGAGTGGCTTACCCGGAACGGTCGTCTTTTACCCGCACACCTTTACCGCCGCTTCCGCGGGAACCGTTACCTTTGCGACGAGCCATATTGCCACACCGGCAAATAGCGGATGGACGAGTGTGGTCTTACGGGACGTGAATGCGAATGGGCAATTCGACGCAACGGAACCTGCGATCACCGCGCCGGTGACCGTCGCTGCCGGTGAGAGCATTGCGCTCCTCGTGAAGGTCTTCATCCCGGTGAATGCGCCGCTCGGTGCGAAAGATCAGTCCACTCTCACCGCAACCTTTAACTATACAGGTGCGGCACCGGCGCTGAGCTCGACGGCGACGCGGCAAGACGTCACGACCGTTGGTGACCCCACGACGGCTGGGCTGACGCTGGTTAAGTCCGTCAGCAAAGCGACGGCCAGACCTGGAGAGACGCTCACCTATACGATCGGCTACACAAACAATAGCAGCGAACCCTTGCGGCAGATCGTTATCCACGACACCACGCCCGCCTTCACGACTTTCGTGAGCAATGCCCAAGGCGCTCTTCCGAACAGCCTTACCGCCGTGAACGTCACCCCGCCGGCTGTCGGAGCAGCCGGTGCGATTCGATGGGTTTTCACCGGGACCTTGGCGCCCGCGAGCAGCGGGACGGTGAGCTTCACCATAAAGGTGGATGAGTGATGGTGCGTGGTCGGACGCGGGTGTTTCGGGTTGTCCGCGTCAAACCCGCGCAATGATCAGCCCGTCTGCCTCTTCGGTAATCTGGAACGGGCTGGAGAGGATTGCAGGGCGAAATACTGAATAGGAGCATAGCTCGGTGTCTCGCCCGACCTGGTGTTCAGCTAAATGAGTGAGGAACTCACCGGGGTTGCTTGGAGTAGGGAAGGGATCGAAGAAAATGATCTCGGCGCCTTGAAGAGCCTCAGCGCCGCCACCAAACTCATCTGCAAGTGAGATTTTCCAAGCGAGACCGGAATACTGGCGCGACTGCCATTGACCGTCGCGCGCTAGAGTGGGTGGTGCTCCGTGGCGGAGGTGAAGGAAGTTGCGATTGTGTCGGAGCGCAAGGCGCAGTGGATCGAGTTCGCTCGTTACTGAGATGAGGTGGAGCGGCCTCGTTGGTTGCACAGCGGCGATGCTTTCATACAAGCGAATCACTGCCATGGCAGTAGCGGCGATGCCCAAGCCCATATCCAAGACCGCCAGTGGTTCTTCAGTAGGTTGGGCCAGTCGCTCTCGAAGTCGCGACCGCTCGATGAGCAAGCGTGCTGATTCTTCCAACGGGTTGGATCCGCCGCACGTTTCGCCCGTGGATCTTCTGCGGATAAGGGCGGAGCCGTCCTCATCCGTCTGCACTTCGTAGTCGCCCAGCAACAACCCCGGACCTTTGTGTTTTCGTGGTGTGAGATCGACCGGTGGGTTATCGAGGTCTTCCGCATCGAGCGTTTCCCGCTTCTGGCGATACAGCGAAAGGAACCGGTCCGCGAGGATGCTCTCGCGGATCTCGCGCATGAGCTGGTGATAGAAATGGATGTTGTGCAGGCCGAGTAGCTGCCATCCCAATGTCTCTCCCGTCTTGGTCAGGTGATGCAGATAGGCGCGTGAGTAGCGGGTGCACGTGCGGCAGGTGCAGGCGGGATCGAGCGGTTCTTCGGAGAACTTGTATACGCTCCGGCGCAACTGCAGGAAACCGCGCGAGGTGAAGCCGCCACCGCGTTGCGCTACCTGGGTCGGGATGATGCAATCGAACATATCCACGCCACGATGCACGGCTTCCAAGATGTCGATCGGGGTGCCGACGCCCATTAGGTAGCGTGGCCGGTCTTCAGGTAACAAAGCCGCGGTGAGCTCGCACATGTCCTCGCGCTCAGCCTTCGCTTCGCCGACCGCCAGGCCGCCGATGGCATAGCCATCGAAACTCAATGGACAGAGTCCCGCGGCGCTTTGCTTCCGGAGCTCTGGAAAGAGCGCGCCCTGGACAATGGCAAACATCGACTGCGGCGAATCGCCACGTGCGGCGAGGCTCCGTGCGGCCCATCGCTCGGTGATCTCCAGAGCGCCGCGGGCAATTGAAAACTCCGCCGTGGAAGGAACGCACTGATCGAGCACCATCATGATGTCGCTGCCAATCGCCTTCTGTGTTTCGATGCTAAGCTCGGGACTGAGCAGGATCGTGCGGCCATCGACATAGCTTTGGAAAGCCGCGCCCTCTTCTGTCATCACCCGCGAGTGCGGCAGGGAGAAGATCTGGAAACCGCCGGAGTCGGTGAGGACGCCACGCTCCCAGCTCATGAAACGATGAATGCCGCCGAGCCTCCGAAAGACCTCTGCACCGGGCCTCAGCAGGAGGTGATAGGTATTCGCGAGGAGGATCTGCGAGCCTGAGTCGGCAAGGGTCTGCGTCAACTGGGCCTTCACCGTCGCCTGTGTGCCGACTGGCATGAAGAGGGGAGTCTGGACGGTGTTGTGGAGTGTCTCGAAGGTTGCGGCTCTAGCGCGGGAGCCGCTGGCTACCGCATCCAGGTGGAAATTCAGGCGGCTCATTGGCGGGATTTACCAAGCACGGGCTGGCACGGATAAAACACGGATGAGAAGAGGGAAGACGGGAGCGAACTATGGGAAACTGAAGACATCGTGAGCGGACTAATGCAGCTTGCAGTCAGTTTCGGCTGAGCCGGTAATGGCGTCGTGGCGTGAGTGGACGTGCATCTTCTCATCGGTGCGGCAGACGGGAGTGTGGACGGATTTCATGCTCATCCGTAATTGATCGGTGAACTCCGGGAGCTGCGAGAACACTCTCGCCAAATCTTCACGCCTCCGCTGTGTTCGTCGGCTCCATGACGACGAACCTTTTTGATCTTTCTGGCGAGGTGGCGGTGGTGATTGGCGCGACCGGAGTGCTCGGTGGCGCGCTTGCAGAGGGGCTCGCGGCAGCGGGGGCGACGGTCGCGGTGCTTGGTCGGAACGAGGAGCGGGGCCGTGCACGGGCAGAAGCCATAACGGCCTCAGGAGGGCGCGCGCGTTTTTTCTCTGCCGACGCCATTGATCGACAGAGCCTTCGAACGGCGCGGGAGGCGATCACTGCTGCGCTTGGTGAACCGACGATCCTGGTGAATGCGGCTGGAGGAAATGATCCGCGCGTGACCGTCACCGCCGAGCGGGCCTTCGAGACGATCTCCGAAGAGGATTGGCGCGCGAATTTTGATCTGAATCTTGTCGGAGGCGCTTTGCTGCCTTGCCAGGAGTTTGGGTCCGCGATGGCGGCGCAAGGGCGGGGGAACATCATCAATGTTGCTAGCGTCTCGGCACATCTGCCGCTCTCCCGGGTGGTGGCTTACTCAGCCTCAAAGGCTGCGGTGCTGAATCTAACGCAATTTCTCGCTCGTGAATGGGCGCCGAAGGGCGTGCGTGTGAACTCGCTAACGCCCGGCTTCTTTCCAGCAGAGCAAAATCGCAAGCTGCTCTTCAACGACGACGGGTCACCGACAGCGCGGACGCAGTCGATCCTCGGCCACACCCCGATGGGCCGGTTTGGGACAGCGCAGGAACTCATCGGCGCGTGCATTTTCCTCGCGAGTGAAAAGGCGAGCAGCTTCGTCACCGGCACAGATATCCGTGTGGATGGTGGCTTCCTAAGCCAGACGATCTGAGCCCGAGGTCCATTTTACGACACAAACAGGACGGCGAGCCGAGGTGCTCGCCAGCACTCGTGGGAAATTGATGTAATACCAGAGGTCACCGCCGCCGCACTGTAAATTGCTCGATCATTTCCCCCGATGAACACGCTCTCCTCGACCGCCGCTCCACAAAGCTATGTCTCCGGTGAAGAGGTCCGCGCGCTGATCGCCGAGGCTTGCCCGGCCAAAGATTACCACGGCAAACGCGTCGTCTTGATTGTGCCCGATGCCACGCGGACCTGTCCGCTCGGGATGCTTTTTGCGGGGCTGCACGAGCAGATCGGGGGAGCGACGGCGCAGTTCGATGTGATGATCGCTTTGGGCACGCATCAGCCGATGAGCGAAGAGGGGATTTGCGAACGGCTGGAGATCACTCTCGAGGAGCGGCGGGCGAAGTATGGCAGTGTTCGCTTCATCAACCATGAATGGGATAACCCCGCAGCGATGCGGCAGGTCGGAACGCTCACGCTCGAGAAGTCACGTGAGCTGACGGACGGTCTGCTGGAAATGGAGGTGCCGGTGAATATCAACGCGCGGCTTTTTGAGTATGACCAGATTATCATTTGCGGACCGGTTTTCCCGCACGAGGTGGTTGGCTTCAGCGGTGGAAATAAATACCTCTTCCCGGGGGTGAGCGGACCCGAGGTGCTGAACTTTTTCCACTGGCTAGGCGCGGTAGTCACAAACCCGATGATCATCGGCAACAAGTGGACGCCCGTGCGCAAAGTGGTCGATTATGCGGCCTCCATGGTCGAGGTGCCGAAGCTTTGCATTTGCATGGTCGTCGATCACGCACAGCTCGCCGGGCTTTTCATCGGTTCGCCGGAGAAGGCCTGGGATGAAGCGAGCGAGCTATCGCGCCAGCTGCACGTGACCTATATGGATGGGCCATTCCATACCGTGCTCTCGTGTGCGCCGAAGATGTATGACGAGCTCTGGGTTGGCGGGAAGTGTATGTATAAGCTCGAGCCTGTCGTCGCGGATGGTGGCGAACTGATTATCTATGCTCCGCACATCCAGGAGATCTCGGTCACCCATGGTGAGGCGATCCGCAAGATTGGCTACCATTGCCGCGACTATTTCCTAAAGCAGTGGGATCGGTTCAAGGATGTGCCTTGGGGGACGATCGCGCACTCGACGCACGTGCGCGGGATTGGCACCTTTGAAGACGGAGTGGAGCGGTGCCGTGTGCAGGTGACGCTCGCGACGGGAATCCCGCGGGAGGTTTGTGAGGAGATCAATCTCGGCTACCGCGATCCGGCCACGGTCAATCCGGCGGACTACGCCAACCGCGAGGAGGAGGGAGTGCTCTATGTGCCGAAAGCTGGCGAGATGCTTTATCACCTAAAGGAGCGGCCGGATTGGGCGCGGGAAATGTGACCGTGGAGAGGGAGAAGAACATGGAACGTCCAACATTGAACATTCAACATCCAAGGCAGACGGGCGCGAGCGGTGATACTGCCGCGATCCGATCGCCCGCGGGCACGGGAATGACCCACGTTTACTGGTTTCGACGTTTGGAAGCTCGATGTCCCCGAGTCCAGCTACACAGGTAAGCTTTCTCCTCCCCCTCCGTTTCCCTCATGTCTTCGCTCATTCTCGCCCTGGATCTCGGCACCTCCTCCACGCGGACCGCACTTTTCGATGAGCGGGCGGAGCGGATTCCTGGCACGACGGCGCAGCAGTCGTATCCGCTGCTGACCACCGCCGACGGCGGTGCCGAGCTGGAGCCGCATGTCGTCCTCCATGCGGTGAGGCAATGTCTCGAGGAGACCATGCGGGCGTATCGCAGCGAGTTGGCGCTGAAAGGCCGCCGCATCGGTGGGGTCGGCGTTTCCTGTTTCTGGCATAGCTTGCTCGGGACCGATGAGGCCGGGGAGCCGTTGACGAATATCATTACCTGGGCGGAGTCGCGCTGTCGTCCGGATGCGGCTCAGCTGCGGGAAGAACTCTCGGAGAAGGCGGTTCATGGGCGGACCGGATGCATGCTACGCGCGTCCTTTTGGCCGGCGAAGTTGAAGTGGCTGCAACGGACACAAGCCAGGCTTTTCCGACAGGTGCGGCGCTGGATGTCCCCTGCGGAGTGGCTTCAGCTCATGCTTTGCGAGGATGCGAATTGCGCGCTCGGCATGGCCACCGGGACCGGGCTCTTCGATCCCACGCGCCTTGGTTGGGATCGCCGGTTGCTCGTGCACTGTGGCTTGGAGCCGGGGCAGTTGCAGCCTTTGAGCGATGCTCCGACCACGATCGGTGGTCGTCTGGCGGCACAATTTCCGGAGCTGAAGGGAGTGCCGTGGTTTCCGGGGATCGGAGATGGCGCGGCGAGCAATCTGGGCTCAGGAGCGACGCGTCCGGGGCTGGCGGCGATCAATGTCGGCACGAGCGCGGCGCTGCGGATCATGCGGGAGGGGCCGACGGCGCGCGCCCCGTTTGGGCTGTTTTGCTATCGCGTGGATGCGCAGCGGTATCTCGTCGGAGGCGCAGTGAGCAATGCGGGGAATCTCCGTGCGTGGTGTGTGGAGCACCTTCAGCTCCCTGCAGGCGAAGGGCTGGAGGATCAACTCGCGTCGCGACCAGGTCCGGATCATCGGCTGGTCGTGCTGCCCTTTTGGAATGCCGAGCGCGCGCCGACCTGGGACGAGGAGGCGACCGGTGCGATTCATGGAATCACGCAACACACCTCGTCACTGGATTTGCTGCAGGCGATCACGGAGGGCAGTTACCATCGGTTGGCGCGGATTGCGGAGCTGCTGATCGCCGCCGAGCCGAGCGCGCCGAAATTCATCGTCTCCGGCGGAATCCAGAAGTCGGCGTCAGCAATGCAGCGGCTGGCGGATGTCCTCGGGCTCACGATCTATGCGAACGACGAGATGGAGGCTTCGATCCGTGGCGCGGCGATCTATGCGTTGGAGAAGCTTGGAGTGCCGGTGCCGAAGTATGCCGTTGCGATTCCGGTGCGCCCGCGGCCGAAGCTGGCGCAGCGGTATGCAGAGGAGCGAGTGAAGCAGATCGCGTTGGAGAGGCTGATGCTGCGGGCGCGGCGGCCCTGATCAGTGGTAGCTCGTCGGAGTCTACCTTTTGCCGCGCGGGTCAAGCGCGTCGCGCAGGCCATCGCCAAGGAAGTTCAACGCGAGGAGGGTCAGCGACATCGCGAGGGCGGGAAAGAAGAGCATCCACCAATAACTGCGGATCGAGTTGATCGCCTGTGCGCCGTCGGCGAGCAGGCTTCCCCAACTGGCTTGAGGTGCCTGGATCCCGAGGCCAAGGAAGCTGAGAAATGTCTCGTCCAGGATCACCGCTGGGATGGTAAGCGTAAGATAGATCACGACGATGCCGACGAGGTTGGGCAACAGGTGCCGGACGACGATGCGCGTGTGGCTTTGCCCGAGGCTGCGGGCCGCGAGGACAAACTGCTGGTTCTTGAGCGAAAGGACTTGGCCCCGAACGATCCGGGCCATGGTGAGCCATTCGATCGCTCCTAGTGCGAGAATTAGAATGAGGATCTTGGAGTAGCCAACCAGCGGTTCGTAAATGGTGCTTAGCCAACTCTTCACAAACGGATCGAAGACGAAGCTCGCGATGATGATGATGATCAGTCGGGGCACGGCGTAGAGGATCTCCACGATCCGCATCATCACGGCGTCTGTCTTTCCACCTACATAGCCCGCGATGAGGCCGTAGCTGGTGCCAATGGTGAAGCTAACCAGGGCGCCGCAGAACCCGACAAAAAGCGAGATTCGTGCGCCCTCCAGCACACGTGCAAAGACGTCGCGGCCATTGAGGTCTGTGCCGAAGATGTGCTTTGCAGAAGGTGGGGAGAACTGGTTTTGCGACGTGGAATGCGGATCCGTCTGGAAGACCATCGGCCCGAAGGCAGCGAGCAGAACGATCCCGACGAGGAGAACCATCGCGGCCACCGCCGGGCGGTTGCGCAGGAGGCGACGCCATGCGCCGGGTGAAGCTGGGCTTGGGCTGCTGCTCATTGGAGACGGATGCGTGGATCGAGCACCGAGTAGGCGATGTCGACGATCAGGTTTAGCACCACCAAAATCACGCAATAGACAATGACGACGCCGACGAGGAGGAAGACGTCGCGATTGAGGATCGAGTGCACGAAAAAGCCGCCCATGCCCGGGATGTTGAAGATTGTCTCTACCACGATCGAACCGGTGAGGAGATTCGCGGCGAGTGGTCCGAGAAAGCTAACTACGGGAAGCAATGCGACTTTCAGTGCGTGGCGAGCGACCACCCGGCTGTCGGTGAGCCCCTTGGCCCGGGCGGTGCGGATGAAATCCTGTCCGAGCACTTCGAGCATACTCGAGCGCATGAGGCGCGCGATGTAGGCAATGTAAGGACCGGCCAGTGTGATCGCGGGGAGAATGAGGCTCGTCCAGGATGACCAGCCGCCGACGGGCAGCCACTTCAGCCAAAGGGCGAACATGAGTACGAGAATCGGACCCGTGACAAATGTCGGGAGGCTGATCAGGCCAAGCGCGGCAAACATCGACGCGGTATCGATCGCGGTGTGATGGCGGACGGCAGCGAGGCTGCCTAGCCAAATGCCTGCGGTGGTGGCGATGAGGAAAGCGGTTAAACCGAGAATGCCGGACACAGGCAGGCTGTCGGCGATCAGTTCATTGACTGACCGATCGCGATACTTCGTCGAGAGACGCAGATCGCCGCGTACAAGATCGCTTAGATAGTCGCTGTATTGCTGCCAGAGAGTGCCATCAAGTTTGTACCGGGCGAGGAGCTGCTGCTCGATCGCGGGAGGGATCTTGCGTTCGCGAGAGA
>DASVRY010000296.1:0-2569 GCA_036388395.1 Chthoniobacteraceae bacterium | reverse complement strand
AAGCTCTTTCAGCGCGCGTTCAACGTCGCCAAGGAAGTCCGCACCAAGACGAATATCACGCGCGGCTCGGTCTCCGTCGGGTCAGTCGCCGTTGATCTTGCCGAGCGGATCTTCGGGAAGCTCCAGCAATGCCACGTGATGATTCTCGGAGCCGGGGAGACCAGCGAAATGACGGCGGGCGCACTGAAGTCCCGCGGAGTGCGGTCGATCTTCGTCGCAAATCGCTCTTACGAGCGCGCGGCCGCTTTGGCCAAGGCGATGGACGGGAAAGCCGTTCACTTCGATGAATGGCAGGCAAACTTCGCCGATGTGGATATCCTTATCGGCTCGACGGCCGCACCACATCATGTGCTCACGGCCGCGGAGTTGGAGCCGATCATGCGCACCCGTCAGGATCGACCCCTTTTCTGCATCGATCTCGCCGTCCCGCGCGACATCGAGCCGGCGGTGAATGATCTGGAGGGCGTCTATCTGTACGACATCGATTCTCTGCAAGCGATTGCCGACCACTCGATGAACATCCGCCGCCAGGAGCTGGTGCTCTGCGAGGAAATGATCGAGCGCCATGTCGCGGAATTTACCGGATGGCTGGAAGGCGGTGGCGCTCCTCGACCGCTGCGCCTTGCTCCCGCTTCCACCAGCGGCCGCAGCGAAGGGTAAACCTAGGCACGCGCGCGCTTCACTTTCCGGATCTCCGACGCGCTGAGTTACATGACAATGTTGCACCTCCCGACATCTCCCCACTTCTGCAGATGAAAACTTTCGTTCTTGGGACCCGTGGTTCCGCACTCGCGCTCGCGCAGGCTGAGCTCACTCGGAAGGCGATCGGTGACGCCTTCCCAGATGTGCAGGTGGAGCAAAAGGTGTTCGTCACCCGTGGCGATCTGAAGCTCGATCTCAGCCTAAGCCGTGCTGGCGAAGCTGGGGGCAAAGGACTCTTCACGCGCGAACTCGAGGAGGCGCTGCTTGCCGGCACTATCGACGTAGCGGTGCATAGCTTGAAGGATCTTCCCGGTCACAATCCGGCCGGCCTCGAGATCACTGCGGTGCTGGAGCGAGCGCCAATTTCCGACGTCCTGATCACCAAAGATCCAGTGCGGCTGGATTCGCTGCCGTTTGCCAGCGTGATCGGCACAAGCAGTGTGCGGCGGGCGCGACAGCTCAAGTGGCTCCGCAACGACCTCTCCATCGAGGAATGGCGGGGGAATGTTCAGACACGGCTGCGCAAGCTAGGCGAATCAGAACTCGTCGATGGGATCGTGCTTGCGCAAGCGGGCCTTGAGCGGCTCGGATTCCGCCTCTGGCCGAAGTCCTCGCCTTCGGAAGATAGTGCAGGCATGCGGCTCAGCGGCGACGAGCCCGCCGCACAGCTTCCCGGTGCTCGCGCCGCAGACGCTGGGTCCGGCGAGGAACTCGCGACACTTGAATTTCCACCCTACCGCTTTCACGTCAGCTCCTTGTTCGGGCACCTGTTGCCGGCGATTGGGCAGGGGGCAATTGCGCTGCAGAGTCGGGCGAACCGACCGGAGGTCACCGAGATTCTGCAGAAAATCGACCATCGTGAAACGCATCTTGCGATTCGGGCCGAGCGCGCCTTGCAACGGCTGCTCTCCGGCGATTGCGCCATGCCAATCGGCGTGCGGACGATGCTTACGGGCGATCGCCTCAGCATGAAGGCGATTCTCTTCGGCGAGGAAGGCGAGCCGCCAAGGACGGCAGAAGCGCAAGGGGACGTAATCGCGCCGGAGGTGATAGCTGCCGAGATTTTCGCCGGTCTGCAGAAATCGCAGGTGGCTTGAGAAGCTTCCAAAATGAGGGCGTCTTGTTTGATCCTCTTGGATAGTGTGCGCAAATCCTGCTCGTCTTCCGGGATACTGTTTCATATGCGTCAGCCCATGCGCCGCTTCGCTCTCCGTTGCGTCTTTTTCCTCCCGTGTCTCTTGCTCGGTGCCTGCGCCTCGCGACCCCTGCCAAAGTACGAGAAGCCGATGGCGCGCACGCAGTTTCAGCAAGTTCGCACTACCGCCTATACCCACACCGAGAGCGACCATCTGAAGCATGGTCGATCCACCGCGCTCGGCACACGTCTGCAGTCCGGGGAGGTTAAAAGCGCAGCCGCGGATTGGTCGCGTTGGCCCGCAGGGACGCTCTTTCGAATCCAGGAAACGGGTGAGCTCTATCAGGTGGACGACTATGGCTGGGCGCTTGCTGGCACCAACACGATCGACCTTTATAAGCCCAGCCGCAGCGCGATGAATCGCTGGGGCGTGCGCCGCGTGACGATCGAGAACCTCCGCTGGGGAAATCCGGAGCGCAGTATTTCCGTCCTCCGTCCGAGGGCCAAACACGCCCACGTCAAACGCATGCTCGCCGGCTTTCGCAGCCACTATCCTACGGCACCGAAGCTCGCCTCGGTCCCGCACCCGGAGGTCACCGAGCAGGCGCCGAGTTCTCCAATGGTGGAAGTCGCCCGCGCGACACCAGCCGCCGTTCCGCGCGCCGGAGCTAATCCACCGTTGCAGCCGTTTCGCGTGCAGTAGCGCTCTTCGCCCAAGTCCGGAGGCGACAG